>CAJXRJ010000086.1 GCA_913058555.1 uncultured bacterium | reverse complement strand
CGAGATCATGCCTAGTCTCGTGGGCTCGGAGATGTGTATAAGAGACAGCCACACATCCCCCCACCGTGAGCTCCACTCCCAACTCCGACGCTGTCCTCGAGGCCCTCAAGGGCGTCATCGATCCCGACCTCGGCCAGGACATCGTGACCCTGGGATTCATCACCCGGTGCACCGTCACCGACGCGGGCGCGGTGGACGTCGTCATCAACCTCACCACCCCGGCCTGCCCCGTGAAGGATCAGCTGCGCGACCAGGCCCGCGACCTGATCGCTGCGATCCCCGGCGTCACGGAGATCGAGATCGAGATGACCGCCGAGGTCAAGGGCCCGGCCGGCCCGGCCCGGGAAGCGGCCAAGGACGTGCGCCACATCGTGGCCATCAGCTCGGGCAAAGGCGGCGTGGGCAAGAGCACCGTCGCCGTCAACCTCGCCTGCGCCCTCGCCCAGACCGGCGCCCGCGTGGGCCTGCTCGACTGCGACGTCCACGGCCCAGACGTACCGATGATGATGGGCCTTGTGGGCGCGCCCGAGCAGGTCGAGGTGGACGGCAAAACAGTGCTCATTCCGAAGGAGCGCCGCGGCGTGAAGACGATGTCCATCGGCTACCTCGTGCCGGACGAGCAGCCCGTCATCTGGCGCGGCCCCATGGTGCACAGCTTCATCCGCCAAATGCTCACGGACGTTCAATGGGGCGAGCTCGACTACCTCCTGGTCGACATGCCCCCGGGTACCGGCGACGCCCAGCTCTCCCTCGCCCAGGAAGTCCCCCTCTCCGGCGCCGTGCTCGTCACGACGCCCCAGGCGGTCGCAGCCTTCGATGTCACCAAGGCGATCTCCATGTTCCGTCAGGTCGACGTCCCCATCCTCGGCATCGTCGAGAACATGTCTGGCCTCGTCCTTGAGGGCCTCGTCGAGGGCGGTGAAGCGGGCTCTGAAGTTCAGATCGCCCTGGGCTCAGAAACCCAGACGGTGTCCCTCACGGCCGGCGGCAAGTTCAACGCCGTCTTCGACGTCTTCGGCACGGGCGGCGCGGATGCCCTTGCCCAGAAGCACGGCTTTCCCCTTATCGGGCGGATCCCCATCGATCCGGGCGTGCGCGCCGGCGGCGACGGGGGCGAGCCCATCGTCAGCGTCGAAGGCGACCAATCCGTAGCCGCCGCCGCCCTCCGCGAAACCGCCGGGCGCTTGGCCCAGAGGCTCGCCGTGAAGGCTTTCTCAAGCCTGCCGATCCTGGACTAGTCGGCTAGAACGGAAACTCACCGAGGCGCGATGCACCTGGACCACGCCCAGGGACACCGCCATACTGATCACTTCAGGCCGGACGAGGGGCTCCCCTAGCCCCCGTCCGCGCTCAGCCAAGCCAAGCCCAGTGATCCGGTGAAGATTCAAAGCAAGAAGGTCGTTGTCACGGGAGCGGATGGGTTCATCGGCTCGCACCTCGTCGAGCACTTGGTGCGCGAGGGAGCCGACGTGACCGCGTTCGTTCTCTACAACAGCTTCGGTTCCTGGGGCTGGCTCGACGACGCGCCCCAGGACATCAAGGACTCGATTCGCGTCGTGGCTGGCGACATCCGCGACCCCCATGGCGTGCGCACCGCCTTCGCGGACGCCGACGTGGTCCTGCACCTGGCGGCCCTGATCGCGATCCCGTACTCGTACCACTCCCCGGATACGTACGTCGAGACGAATGTGCGGGGCACGCTCAACGTCGTTCAGGCGGCCCGCGACCTCGGCATCGAACGGGTCGTGCACACCTCCACGAGCGAGGTCTACGGCACAGCGCGCTTCGTGCCGATCACCGAAGAGCATCCGCTCCAGGGCCAATCCCCCTACTCGGCGACGAAGATCGGCGCCGACCAGATTGCGGCGAGCTTCCACGCGTCCTTCGAGACGCCGGTGGCCACCATCCGCCCGTTCAATACCTACGGGCCGAGGCAGTCCGCCCGCGCGGTGATCCCCACGGTCATCGGGCAGATCGCCGCCGGAGCGTCCAAGATCCAACTGGGCTCCCTGACGCCGACCCGGGACTTCAACTTCGTCAAGGACACGGTCCGTGGCTTCGTGGCCGTGGCCGAGGCGGACGCCGCGATCGGCGAGGTCATCAACATTGGCAGTGGGTTCGAAGTGTCGATCGGCGACACGGTCAAACTCATCGCCGAGGTGATGGGCGCTGACGTTTCGGTGGAGTTGGACCCCGCCAGGATCCGCCCAAAAGGGAGCGAGGTCGAGCGGCTGCTCGCCTGCAACGCCAAGGCGAAGGAGCTCACCGGCTGGACCCCCGAGTACGGCGACACCGCCGGCCTTGCACGCGGCCTGAAGGAGACGAGCGATTGGTTCGTCCAACCGGAGAACCTCCGTCGCTACAAGACAGGGATGTACAACGTATGACCTCCACCGAGTCCCGAAGCCCCTCTGGGGAGACGCTTTCCTCGGGGATCCTCAGCGCCATGCGCGAGGTCCTTGGCTCCCCCAGCCAGATGATCCCCCTCCATGAGCCCGAGTTCCGCGGGAACGAAGGCGCCTTTGTGGCCGAGTGCATTGAGACGGGCTGGGTGTCGAGCGTCGGCTCGTACGTCACCCGCTTCGAGAAGGATCTCGCGGCGCTGCATGACCTCCCCCACGCGGTCGCCACGAGCAGCGGCACCGCGGCGCTGCACACATGCCTGGCCGTCGCAGGCGTCGAGCCCGGCGACGAAGTGCTCATCCCCGCGTTGACGTTCGTCGCGACGGCCAACGCGGTCAGCTACGCCAGTGCGACCCCGCACTTTGTCGATTCGGAGCCGCGCTCCCTCGGAGTGGACGCAGCCAAGCTCCGGACGTACCTGCTGGAAGCGGCGCGCGTCGAAGGCGATCGGCTGGTGAACCGTGCCACGGGCGCCCGCATCCGGGCGCTCATCGCCACCCACATCTTCGGGCACCCCTGCGACCTCGATGGGCTCAAGGAACTGGCCGCGGAGTTCCACCTCGTGTTCATCGAAGACGCCGCGGAGTCGATTGGCTCCGCCTACAAGGACCAGCCCACGGGCCGGCACGGGGAGCTGGCCGCCCTGAGCTTCAACGGGAATAAGGTCGTCACCACCGGCGGCGGCGGCGCGGTGCTGACGTCCTCGCCCGCCCACGCCGAGCGTGCGAAGCACCTCACCACCACGGCGCGCGTCCCCCATCGCTGGGGCTACACGCACGACGAGGTGGGCTTCAACTACCGGCTTCCCAACCTCAACGCAGCCCTCGGGTGCGGCCAGCTGGAACAGCTCAGCGGAATGATCGACCGAAAGCGCGACCTCAGCGCGCGGTACGCGGCAAGCTTCGCCGAGGTCGAGACCGCTCGATTCCTGCTGGAGCCCGAGGGCACCCGCAGCAACTATTGGCTGAACGCGTTGGTGCTCGCCCCTGAGTTCGCGGGTCAAAGGGACCAGCTCCTGACCGACCTCAACGACGCCAACTACATGTCGCGTCCCCTCTGGACCCTCATGCACTCCTTGCCGATGTACTCGTCGTGCCCACGCATGGACCTCAGCGAGGCCGAGTCCTTGGAGTCGCGGGTCATCAACATCCCGAGCAGCCCTCGGCTCGCCGACACCCCTCGCTGATGGGATCTCCCACAGGCAACGTCAGGCACATTGCGGTCGTGACCGGGAGCCGCGCCGAATACGGGCTCCTGTATTGGCCATTGCGCGATCTCACCGACCATCCGGGATTCAAGGTCAGCCTGATCGTCACGGGCACCCACCTATCGGAGCGCCATGGACATACCGTCGACGCCATCGAGCGAGATCAGTTCGAGGTAGCGAGACGCGTACCGCTCGACCTCGAGAACGACTCGCCCCTCGACACCGCCCGCGCCGTCGCAGCGGCCACCGCGGGCTGCGCGGAGGCCATTGCGGAACTGGCCCCGGACATGGTGCTCCTGCTCGGCGACCGGTTTGAGATCCTCGGAGCCGCCCAGGCCGCCACGCTCATGGGCGTGCCGCTTCTGCACCTCTGCGGAGGGGATCGAACGGACGGCGCCTTCGACGACGCGATTCGCCACGCTATCACGAAGCTCGCCCACGTGCATCTGGTGTCCAACGGGGACTCCGCGAGGCGCGTGCGGCAGCTTGGGGAGGAGCCCGGGCGCATCCACAACGTCGGCAACCCGGGCCTCGACCACATCCACCGCACGCGGGTCCTCTCCGTCGCTGAGCTAGAGGAATCCCTGGGCGCACCCTTGGGCGAGCGGAACTTCCTCCTGACCTTCCACCCCGTGACCCTCGAGAAGGACTTGGGCTTGGGCCAGCTTAAGGTCATCCTGGAAGCCGTCGAAGTGGCGGCCGAAGAGAGCCCCCTGAGGCTCTTCATCACGGGCGCCAACTCCGATCCTGGCAACCGATCGATCACCGAGGCCCTCGCCGCGTTCCACGCCAAACACAGCGACTGGACGAGCCTCCACACCTCCCTTGGCCAGCTCAGGTACCTGAACCTGATGCGCCACGTGAACGGGGTCCTCGGCAACTCATCAAGCGGCATCCTCGAGGCGCCCACCTTTGGCACCTGGACGATCGACGTCGGCAACCGCCAAGCGGGGCGGCTGTCTGGCCCATCCGTCCTCCACTGCGAGCCACAGCTCGGCGAGATCGAGGCGGCCATCGCCCGAACGGCGTCCCCGCCTTCGATGGTGTTCGCAAACCCCTACGGCGATGGACACTCGTCGGCGAAAATCATCGGGGTGATCGAGTCCCTGCCGGACGCAGAGGAACTGACGGCCAAACGCTTCCAGGACCTAGAGTTCCCGCCCTGAGTGTCCGGTGGCCGCCGCGTCTACCAGACGCCAAAGCCGCCGTCGACGATGAGGTTCTGTCCGGTGACATACGCGGAGAGGTCGCTCGCTAGGTATGTAACCGCGCCTTTGAAGTCCTCTTCGGTGGCCATGCGTCCCAGGGGCGTCTTGCGTTCGTAGCGTTCCACGAAACCCGAATCCTGGCCCCGCAACACGCCGCCCGGTGTGATGGCGTTGGCGCGGACATCGGGCGCAAGCACCGTGGCGCACCATCGCGTGAACTGAATCAGGCCGGCCTTGCTCGCGGCGTAGGCCGCGGGATTGCCCATGCCTGTGTCTCCGTACAAGCGCATGTCGGGGCCATAGACGCCGTAGATGCTCGATACGTTGATGATGCTCCCGCGGCCCGAGGCCTTGAGGAAGGGCGTGGCCGCTTGCGTGAGGGAAAACACGGACGTCAAGTTGACCTCCATCGCCTTCCTCCACGTGTCCACGGACTGGGACTCAAAGGGCACGGCCCAACCCTCAAGATCGCTGGTGCCCACAAAGGCCGCCGCGTTCACGAGCACATCGAGCCCGCCCATGCGAGCGGCGATCTCCCCGGGCAATGCACGGACCGCCACTTCGTCGGCTAGGTCCGTCTGAAAGCCCCCGAAGGAGCTACCGGATGAGCCACCGAACTCTTCCCAGAGCCCCACAGCGACCGCCTCCGAAGCCGCAAGGTCCTGGTCGACGATGGCGACGGACGCACCAAGCTCAGCCACCGCGCTCGCCATCGCGCGGCCGATGTGGCCCGCCCCGCCGGTGATGGCCACCATTCGACCCGTCAGGTCCATCAGTCCTTGGACACTTTTCATTGGGCTTCTCCCCTTCGGGATAGAAGGAACTCAGCGAAGTCGAAATCGAGCTGGCTGTCGATATCCACCGCGCACTCCTCGGGAATCTCGACGGCGCCGACGCGCCCCTGCCAGTAGGCATCCGTACGCATTACGAAGTCAGGGGAGGTCACGTAGAACGCCGTCCCGATGTCATAGACGGGGTCGTAATCCTGTCGACGCGCGCCCCCCTGGGTGGGCGGCGCAAGCAGCTCGACCTCCCCTTCTCCCGACATCTTGACCATGTTGAACGAGGGGTGGCGATCGGACCTCGCCACCGAGATGACCGTGTCCCATGGGCCTTCGAGGTACCGCTCGATCGCTCGATCGACCTGGGCCGCCGTGCGCAATGGAGAGGTGGGCGAGAGGGACACGAGCACATCCATGGGAACGCCTCCCACACCGCGGGCCCACTCGATTGCGTGCCGCCAGGCGTCCCTCTCCGCGGCCGTGTCCGCCGCGAGCCGCTCGGGGCGCAGGAACGGCACCACTGCCCCGAGCTCGGCTGCCGTCTCCGCAATCTCTGGGCAGTCCGTGGACACAAAGACCTGGTCGATGTGGCGAGACGCTTGCCCGACTTCGATGGCATGGGCGATGAGAGGCCTCCCCCCAAGGGGCAGGATGTTCTTGCGCGGCAGTCCCTTCGAGCCCCCACGGGCGAAGATCCACGCCTGCGCTACCGGGCTGGACGGCATACCCATACTCCTTCTTTCGAGGCCTTCTCGGCCGCCTCAATCAGATCCAAGGTGTCCTGCGCTTCGCTGAAGGAACAGGCCCCGTGGGCGTCGCCACCGAGGATGGCGGCATGCATCGCGCGGAAGGACTCGTCGCGCTCCACCTGAAGGCTCTCCGGCACTCCGTTGTGCTCGATCCTCTGGGAAACAAAGTCCACGTGCACGGTCCCGCCTTCGTACTGGACCGTGAGATCTCTCCGAACGCTTCGGTCGAGGTAGTTCATTTGACAGAGGATCATGGGGCAACGCTCCGACTCGAAGAGAAGCCCAAAGGCGTCGTCGGTCTCGATCTCGAGGGTACTGAAGTGTCCCCCCAAGGCGGCCACGCGCGTCCAAGGCCCAGCCAAAGAAGCGATGTAGTCAAGCTCATGGCTCAGGTCCCTGATGACGCCGCCTCCACCGCCAATCGACGCAGAGTAGCTCTTCCGGTAGTCGGTGCCGGGACGCCAATCCGGGAGGTACTGTCCCACGTACGAGTCAATGGACAAAAGACGCTTGCCTGCCAGCAGTTCCTGCGCCCGCCGAAGGAGCGGATGGAAGCGGAGGACATAGCCAACCCAAACGTCGATGGCCGTGGGCTCTTCGAACGGATGCACTCGTTCGAAGAGCGGCTTCTCCACGAGGCAGGTCCCCGCGAACCCGCCGTCCTCAAGGGCCCGGAGGCTCGCCAAGTGCTCCGACGTACGGTTCGCGATGACGACGTACTCAGGGGCAAAGGAGTCCATGGCATCCCCAAGGTCGCGGAACGACGGGCAGTGCAGCTCGCCGGCATGCCGGCTCAACACCGCGGTCCGGTACCCCATGTCCCGGAGAACGCTCTCGTGCCGCTTGCCGATGGATCCGTATCCAATGACAAGGCTCTTGGCGGCTTCCGCACCCATGAATCAGCTCCTTCCCGCACCCGTGCGGGCAACGGCCGACGACGGCGACACTGGGCCTCCCGCGGAAGCCATCACAGGGGACCCGACTCACCGAACACGTCGGCGGACTCGATGAACTCGTCCACGCAGTAGTCCCGTGACGCCCTGGAGCCCAAAGCCTCGTCCCAATGCATCGGTGACACGCCGGTTCCGGGACGCTTGGTGGTGAGGTTGTCCTCGGTGAAGACGTCCCCTTGGGAGATGGCCCGAGACGCCACGAGACTCCGGCGCACGACCGCACGGTTGGCCTCTTCGCTGGGACTCGGGAACTTCTCGGCGCGCCCCAAGGCGCGCTCGATGTTCCGAATCCCCCGCACCATCGCCGTGAGCTCCCCCGGTTCGAGGGACGCCGCGTGGTCGGGTCCGGGCATCGTCCGGTCCAACGTGAAGTGCTTCTCGATCACGGTGGCCCCGAGGGCCACCGCCGCGATCGGCACCTCGATCCCCAGGGTGTGGTCGCTGTAGCCCACGGGGACGCCCAGCGCCTCGGCCATGGCCCCCATGGCAAGGAGGTTCACGTCCTCCATGGGGGTGGGGTACTGCGTATTGCAATGCAGGACGCGAATGGGCGCGTCCGAAGAGCTGCTGGCCCGGAGGATCGACAGGGCCTCTGCGACCTCCGGCATCGTGCACATCCCCGTCGACAGGAGAATGGGCAGGCCAGTGGCGCCGATCTTCCGAAGCAGCGGGAGATTAGTGACCTCACCCGACGGGACCTTGAAAAAGTCGACCCCGAGCGTGTGCAAGAAATCGACGCTCGCCCCGTCGAAGGCCGTCGACGCGAACCCGATGCCGTGGGCCTGGGCGTGCTCCAGGAGTTCGGCATGGTCCGCGTATCGGATCTCGAGCCGCTGCACCATTTCGAGCTGGGACTCGGGGGCCCCACCCGCACGCTCCTCTTGGTAGCGAGCCTTTGGCGCCGATCCCGTGATCATGCTCTTGGCCACGAAGGTCTGGAACTTCACGTAGTCGGCGCCGGCCGCCGCGGCGGCGTCGATGAGTTCCTTCGCTAGGGCAAGGGAGCCGTTGTGGTTCACACCCGCTTCCGCGATGACGAGGGTCTTATTCATGGCTGGCTCGTTCCGCTGGGCGCCGCGGCCGGATCAGGGCGAGCGGGAACGCCTTTCATGAGAGCACCATCTTGGACATCGCGGGTCACGAGGGCCGCCGCACCGATCGTTGCCCAGGACCCCACCTGGAGCCCCTGCAGAACGGTGGCCCGGGAGCCAACGAGGTTTCCTTCACCGAGGGTGACGGAGCCGCTCAGGACCGCCCCTGGGTTCAAAACGTTGCCCGTGCCCGTCCGGGTGTCGTGCCCGACGATCACACCGGGATTCAGCACGTTGAAGGCACCGATCTCCACATCGAGGCTGAGCTGCGTCCCCGCGGCGACCACGGTGCCTTCGCCGAGCGTGGTGGAAGGGTGCACGTGGACGGAGGGATCCACCAAGGTGGCGAATCTCCACCCAGCGAACGTCTTGCACAGCCCCTGGATCACCCGGGGATTCGCAATGCCAAGGACCAGCGTGGCGCCCCGGTGCGTCGCGGCGAACGACGACTGGTCGAACACCGGGAGGTCCCGACCACCGAATCGCTCCGTCGGGCCCGACGGATCGACATCCACGAGGCCAGCGCAGCGCGCGGCGCCGCCGTCCAGTCCCAGCCGTTCAATCAGGAGGTACGCCTCCTTGGCGAATCCACCGGCACCCAGAATGAAGAGCTCTTCGTCCATCGCTAGTACCGCCGGCTGGCGCCTAAAAGTCACCCTGGGCCTTACGCAGGTCTCCGACCTGCCCCACGTCCGCCCAATCCTCGTCGATGACGAAGGAGCGGCAATCGCGTCCATTGCGGATCGCGCTATCAAAGACGTCGGTGATCAGAAGGAACTCGCTCGGGATCTCTTGGATCAGCTCCGGCGAGAGGACGTAGAGACCTGCGTTCACCATCATGCTGATCGAGGGCTTCTCACGAATCGAGGCGATACGGTCGCCTTCAGATTCCACGCACCCGAAGGGGACCTGATGGACGTACGGCTTGACGCCCATCGTCGCGAAGGAGCGGCTGCGGCCGTGGAAGTCGATCATGGAACCGACATCGGCGCTCATGACAAGGTCCCCGTTCATGACCACCACAGGGTCCGTTGGCTTCTCCGGGAGCAGCGAAAGGGAACCCGCCGTGCCCAGGGGCTCGTCTTCCCGCAGGTACTGGATCTTGGCGCCGAATCCGGCACCGTCACCGAAGTGGTCTTCGATCACGTGGGACAGGTAGTTGACGGAGAGGGCGATCTCCCGAATACCATGGCTCACGAGATGAAGAACCAGTCGCTCGAGGATCGGGCGGCCGGCCACCCGCACCATGGGTTTGGGCACCGTCTTCGTGATCGGATAGAGCCGCGTGCCTTTCCCGCCGGCCATGATCACGGCCATGTTCGGCCGCTCGATGTGGCCGATCAGGTGATTCAGAAAGTGGATCCCAAGGAGCGCACCGGAATCGTCGAGGACGGGCACCTGGCGGATGCTGCGGGCCTGCATGAGGTCAAGCACGTGGGCGCGCCCCTCTTGGGGCCCAACGAAGCTGAAGTTCGTGCTGCCGTGCCCCAGCGCCGGGGACGTGAGCTGTTCCCCGGCGAGCAACGCCCGCCGAATGTCCCCGTCCGTCAGGGTGCCGTGGACCTTCCGTTGCTCGTCGACGATCACCGCGAATCCACCCGCGTCGCGATCGATCACCCGAAGCGCATCCAGCAGGCTAGCCGTCTTCGGGACACAGAACTCTTCGACGCGACTCTCGAAATCCATGGCTAAGTCAGTGGGTCCCACTCGCTTGGACTCCCGCCGAAAAGGCTCTCCTCAGACTGACTGTCCCCCCAGGGGCGGCCCCGGGGAATGGAAGGATCAGCAACGGAGGATTGGCAATGGACATCGCAGGGTTTCGCTGGCTCGACGGTAGCGAAAGCGCCTCATCGGGAGCCATCAAAATTCGGCGCCGTGCCCCCCTACCGTGGATTCCTGCCCCCGCCGCAGGAAACGGCCCGCAGATCCACTGGCCCCGCGCGACGGGGCCCTCAAGGGGCCTTATCCAACCCCTTCGCAGCTCTTTGCTGAAGGACCACGACGTTGCCCTCGGGGTCAGAGACGACCGCGCGTTTGGCCCCGCTGACGAGCGTGCGCTTGGGGGACAGCACCGTCACATCCTTGCCGAGGTTCCGGAGTTCCACATCGACGGCGCTGACTCGCACAAAAAGCCGGCCCCCACCCGTCTGGACCTTCGACCCGGGCATTTCCTCCAGCAACGACGCGACCGACTGAATCACAACGCGCGCGCCGTCACGTTCCAAGGTGACCACGCGGGCCGCTTCGGCCGTGTCCTGGGGTTGGCGCCGAATGACCTGAAACCCGAGCCCCTCGGTGTAGAAGGCCAAGACCGAGGCCACGTCCTGGACGATGAGCACCGGGTGGAGCATCTCAAGAACCGAGACCGGCTCGGATTCAAAATTGAGGCCGCCGAGGTAGGCCTTGAGCTCTCGCACGAAGGCGGTGGGCGATTCGAGGTGGATCCAATGCCCGGTGTCTTCGATCGTGCGCAGGTCGAAACTAGAAAGGAGTGACCGGTTCCCGGCGACGTCGGTGCGTAACGCCTCGGAGTTGATGCACGCCACGCCGCACTCGATCTTGGGGGCGACCCGGCGGGGGTCGTGAACGCCGAAGTGCTCCATCAACGCGAGGGCTGCGCCCTTGTCGGCGGCAAGGCAGTCCTCGATGATTCGCTCCTTGACCTCCGGCGCCGTGGACGCATGCACGGCCTCATCCACGAACTTCCGCATTTGCTCGCCATAAGCGAGCGTGAAGGCCTGCACATGGGGTTCCACCTGTTCTGGCTTCGGATCCCCGGCAAGCCGCTGAAGGCAGTCCACCCCCAGGATGCCCGCGATCCGTGACGGCGCGCGGGCGGCGGTGCTCAAGGCCACTTGTCCGCCCATACCGTGCCCCACAAGGATCGCGCTCTCGATCTGCTGATCCTCCAGGAGCCTGACGATGTCGCCGCCGAACTTCGAGACCGTCCATTCGATCCTCGACTGTCCCTTCGAACGCCCGTGCCCGATGAGGTCCACCGCGTACACCCGGCGCTCCTTGGCCACGGCCTCCATGGCATCGCTCCACTGGTCAGCCCGCCCGCACCAACCGTGGATGAACACCACCGCGGGCGCACCCTGCGTGGGGTCGTCTGCGTCCTTGAACAGGTAGCTCATGACGAGGCCGTCGCTTGTTTCCACCTCGAGGGGGATCAACGTCACCGTCAGGTCCGGCTCGTCATCGAGTGCGGCGACCGGCAAACGATCGGCGGGGGCTTTGGCGGCCCCATCAGTGGCGACCTCTTCGGCCGAAGGCTTCGCGCCGTCGCCGGATTCCCATGGGACCTCGGACTCGGACGGATCCGACTGCGCCGCGTTCTCTGAGTTCCCTGAGTTCCCTGAGTTCTCCGGGTTCTCCGGGGGCCCCGAGTCCTCCGGCAACTCGGGGATCTCCGCCGCCACGGCGACCGTCTCATCGACCCCGCCGATGGGCTCCAGGCCTCCCCCGGGGGCCGCCTGGACCTCAAGGAGAGTGGTGCCGGGGTCGGCTGCGCCTGTCCCGTCCTGCGACACTCTTTCCGGATCATCCTCGCCCGTTGCGGCCGCCATGCCCGCCCCGGGCCTGCGTTCGCCACCGGTGTCCGTTCCGAGGGCCCCTGTCAGCGGCCGATTCTCCGCGGGTGGCGGAAGGAAGCACCCGGAGGCTGCCAGGACCAAGGCGAGCGCCAGGGCGCGTCGAAGAGCGGTGTTCTTCATGGGCATGTGCTGCCCGAGGGTACGCGCGGAGAGGGCAGCTGTGGGCGAGGGCTCCTGTTTCGAGACGAGCCGGCCGACATAACACGTACGGCTCCCCCCGAGGGGCCCGGTGTATCGTCATAGGCGATCCCCAATGCCCCTATTTCACGTATGACAAACCCCTCTGCTGCGACCTCTCCACCGGTCCGCCGTGCCGCCTGGGCACTCGGGCTGTTCCCCTGCCTGACGCTCCTCGCCGCCGGGTCCCCGCTCTTCCAGGACAGCCCGGAATCGGACGACACTCCTGCCGCGGAGGAGAAAGCCGAGAAGCTGCTCCCCGAGCGGCCGCCCATCCAAACGGAGGGCACGCTCCCCATCGAGTGGGCCAACACCCACACGTGGCGCTCCATCGGCCCCGCCAACATGGGTGGACGCATCACGGACATTGCGGTGCACGCGGGCGATGCGTCTGAGGCATGGCTCGCTACGGCCACGGGCGGGGTCGTGCACACCACGAACGCGGGCACGACGTACGAACACCTGTTCCAGAACCAACGCGTGTCGTCGATCGGCGCCATTGCGGTCGCCCCCTCCGACCCGAGTGTCATCTGGCTCGGAACCGGCGAAGCGAACCCCCGTAACTCCTGCTCCTGGGGCGACGGCGTGTACGTCTCCACCGACAGCGGCAAAACCTGGCGCCACGCCGGGCTCGAGGAATCTTTCCAGATCAGCACGGTGGTCATCCACCCCGACGATCCCAAGACCGTCTACGTCGGCGCCCTGGGACGCCTTTGGGGACCGAACGACCAGCGCGGCCTCTACAAGACCACGGACGGCGGCTTCACCTGGGAGCGCCTGCTCTTCGTGGATGAAGACACCGGCGTCGTCGAAGTGAAGATGCACTCGACCGATCCGAACACCATCGCCGTCGCCACCTATGAGCGCCGCCGCGACATGTTCGATACCAACGACCCCGCGGTGAAGTGGGGCGATGGCTCCGCCATCTGGATCTCGACCGACGGCGGCGAGAACTTCGAGAAGGCCAAGGACGGTCTCCCCACGGGAACCCTTGGGCGCATCGGGATGTCCTGGTCTGGCCAGAACCCCGACCACCTCTACGCGGTGGTGGAGACGGACAAGATCACCCAAGAGCCTGAGAACGCTGCGTGGTTCGGGATCACGTTCGAGAACGCAGAGATCGGCGCCAAGGTCCGTGCCATCACGGAGAAGTCCCCCGCCGAGAAGGCCGGCCTCCAGAGCGGTGACGTGATCCTGCGTATCGCGGACACGGCGGTGGCGGATCAAACGAAGCTGCGTCGCGTCCTCCGCGACTACTTCGCGGGCGACACCGCGACCCTCGAGGTCGTGCGCGACGGTGAGTTCCAGGCCCTCGAGATCGTCTTCGACCGGCAGCCCCAGGAAGAAGAGGAGCGCCTCGACGTGCACGGCCGCAGGCGCGATGGACCGTTTGGCATCGGCCTCGGTGGACAGCGGGGCAACGCCCAGAAAGAACAAGGGCCGGAGGGCTTCGAGTTCGGCGGAATCTTCAAGTCGACGGACAAGGGCGCCACGTGGGAGCGGATCAACTCCCTCAACCCCCGCCCGATGTACTACAGCGAAATCCGCGTTGATCCGAGCGACGACAACTACATCTACGTCTTGGGCACGCGCCTGCATCGCTCCAGCGACGGCGGCGAGACCTTCACCAACGACGGCCACGACGGCTCGGTCCACGTGGACCACCACGCGCTCTGGATCGACCCCGCAGACGGGCGCCACATGATCCTCGGCAACGACGGCGGTATTTACGTCACCCGTGACCGCATGGGAACGTGGGACCACCACAACAAGCTGGCCCTCGGCCAGTTCTACAACGTCACGGTCGGTCCCAGGACCCACTACAACGTCTATGGCGGCCTCCAGGACAACGGTTCCTGGGGCGGGCCTTCCCGCACCACGGATAGCGGAGCCACGAACGAAGCCTGGTTCCGCATCGGCGGCGGCGACGGGTTCCGATGCCTTGTCGATCCCACGAACCCCGACCTCGTGTACTACGAGAGTCAGAACGGCGGCATGGGCCGGCGCGACTTCGCCACGGGACAGGGCGGCTCCTTGCGCCCCAGGGGCCAGAGGGGCTCCGGTGGGTACCGGTTCAACTGGAACACCCCCTTCATTCTCTCGAACTTCAACTCGAGCATCTACTACAGCGCCGGCAACCACGTCTTCAAGTCGGTCCAGAAGGGCAGCTCCCAGCGACCGATCTCGCCGGAGATCACGGCCACCGACCGCGGCGCGGCCGTGGCCCTCGTGGAGTCCCCCCTCGACCAGGACATCCTGTACGTCGGCACCGACGACGGCGCGCTTTGGATGACCGAGGACGGCGGCACGGAGTGGATCGACCTCATGGCCCTCAACGGCTCGCCCGCCTTCGAAGAAGCCGGCGATGACGACTCTGAAGTCATGGAGGACATCACGGAAGAGGCCAGCGCCCAACGGGTCTCGGTGACCGTCCCTGCGACCGTCGCGCTTGCCCTGGACGGCACGCTCGCGGGCGTCTGGACATGCAAGGCCGAAGGCGAAGGCATCGAAACCGACGACGACGGCGTCTTCACCGTCACCCTTGCCGTGGACGCCTCCGGGAAGGTCACCGGCACCATGGCGTCCGACATCGGCGATGGCCCGCTCAAGCGCGTTCGGTGGAAGGCGTCCACGGGCGAGTTGAGCTTCCGCTTTGAAGGCGAGAGCCTCACCCTCGAGTTCTCCTCGAAAGTGGACCTAGACGCCAACACGATGGACGGCACCATTGAAGCCGCCGGCGGCTCGTTCAAGTTTGACTGGACCGGCAAGCGAAGCGGCGCGGCCTCCGAGGCCGAGTCGACCATCGCAAAACTCATCGAGTCTGAAGAGGCCCTGAAGGCCGACGTCAAGGAAACGGTCGCCCAAGTCGGCGACGCGAAGCCCAAGGCCAAGAAGAAGGCAAAGAAGAAGAGGTTCCTCAAGAACACCCTCGACCAGCTCCTGCCCGGCCGCCGCTACGTCAGCGACCTCAAGGCCTCACGCTTCAGCAAGAAGCGCATCTACGCGACCTTCGACGGGCACCGCAGCGACGACACCCTCCCCCACGTCTTCGTCTCGAACGACCTGGGGCAGACGTGGGAGTCCCTTCGCAACAACCTGCCCGACGAAGCCGGTAGCGTGCGCGCGATCCTTGAGGACATCGGCTCGGAGGACGTGCTCTATCTCGGCACCGAGCACGGCATCTATGCGTCGATCGACCGGGGTGAGTCCTGGACCCGATTCAACAGCAACCTGCCCACGGTGCCCGTGCACGACCTCGTGCAGCACCCGGGCATGGGCGAGCTCATCGCCGGTACCCACGGCCGAAGCGTTTGGATTTGCGATGCATCCCACATGGGTCAGATGAACGAAGAGGTCGTCGACGAGAAAGCGCACCTTTTCAAGCCCGCGGACGTGCACCTGCGCGCCCGTGGCAAGAGCCGCGGCAGCGTCGGCAACCAGGGCT
>CAJXRJ010000085.1 GCA_913058555.1 uncultured bacterium | reverse complement strand
TACACACTGCATATCGTCGGCAGCGTCAGATGTGTATAAGAGACAGGCCCTGGCGATCGCCTCGCTCTTCCTGGGCCTGGCTTCCCTCATGGGATGCTCGGAGAGCGGGGACCGCTCCCCCGTCGAGTCCCTGGAGCTCGCCCCCGTTTCCAATGGCGTTGGATCCCCAAACCCAGACGTCACAGAAGCGGAGGCCCTCGAGTACGCAGCAGAGTGGGTGAAGGCTGCGAACCTGGGGGACACTGTCAGCGCGAACAGACTGCTCGCTGGGAGAGCCATCCTGGATCGGGCGTTGGATCCGCTCGGTCTCTCGGCGTCCGCCAAAAGCAGATTCGACTCCACTGGGCCCGAAATGATCGAGGGCCTTGCCACGTCAATCTCCTCCTTGGTCAAGGCCGGTGGCGCCTACTCAATGGTCCGCGTACTGCAACGCGGAGCCAATCGCCATGTCATGCTGCGCCTCGAATTGTCCGACGGCGCCTTCAACTATCACGACATCAAGCTCAGCCGTAGGAACGGCAGAGTCCTGGGCGATCAGGTCTTCGTCGCGGTCACCGGGGAGGCCCTGAGCGACACGCTCCGCGCCCTCATCTCGCCCACGATCATGGCCCAATCGTCGCTACTCTCTCGCCTGTCGGACAAGGCGAAGAAGGAACTCAAACAGCTGAAGCAGCTGCAGTCCATGGCCGAAGCCGTCAGGGACGGCAAGCATGAGACGGCACTTGAGATCTACTCCGAAATGCCCCGGGAACTGCAGAGGAACCGCGTCGCGTTGCTTTGCCGTATTCGGGCGACATCGATCGAGGACGAGGAGGAGTACCTCGCTGCCCTGAATGAATGTGCAGAGCAGTTCCCGAATGACGCGAGCACAGCCTTCATCCTCCTCGACGCAGCCCTCCTGACAGAGGACGAGGCCCTCCTCCTCAGGTCGTTCGAGACCATGAATACCTGGACAGGGGGTGACCCTTGGCTGAACGTGGTCATCGCGAGCGCCCTGGTGACGATCGGCTCCATGGAGCGCGCCGACGAGATCATGAGGGCCGTCGAGATCGACGACCTCGGCAGCCTGGTTTTGCACGACATAGCTGTCTGCGTCACGCTTGAAGTCGGCAACCACGCCGCAACCCTCCATCACCTCACGAAGATGGTGGATGTCTACGAAGCGGAGTTCGAAGACCTCACGGCGCTCAATGGTTGGGATGCCTTCATGGGCTCACCTGAGTACGTGCAGTGGTCGGAGCGCTCCAAGTAGGGCTTAGTCGACGACGACCTCTTCGGTGCTCCCGGGCGCCAGGAATAGTTTCTTGAAGACCCGGGCGATCCGCTCTCCAGGGTCCTCGGGCCCAGTTCTCAGCTCGACGATGCTGACGCTCCCTGCGGGGAGCGCCAGGGGCCCGAGCACCCTTCCAGTGCGTAGGCTGATGGGCACGTAGGCGCGGGTTCCGCTGTCGAGCCTGACGACGGCGCCCAGCTCCCTGAGTGGGCTCAGGACAATGCCGGCCCCCATGGTCCCCTTCAGTGTCCCGAGGAAGACGCCCTCCTCCCAGCGCAGTTGGTCGCCGGCGGGTCGCAGCTCCGAAGTGAGCTGGATCGCTTGGCCCTGAAGGGTCCCCTCCACGGTCAGCCAATGCTTCGACCCCGAGTCGAGCATCAGCTCAAACCCGCCGTCTTGACCGAGGATTGTGGAATGCGGAAACGCCCCTGCATCGTCCAGGGGGGCCGCTTCGACGCGCCACCCTTCCACCGGCACCGAGCGGCCGTCCGCGGCAACGACGGACAGCTGCCCGGTCACCTCCACGGCCCGCTTCTCGTCAACCGTGATGAGCACGTCAGCCGCGGCCCCAGCCGCCACTTCCACCGTCAGCTGCTCGGCTTGGCCCGGGGGACCGCCCATCGCAAACGTCCCTGCTGCCGCCGCCGGAGAGTTCCCCGAAGATGCCCCCGGAGGCTGGCTGCCCTTCAGAACGGCGAGCCAGTGACGCCCCGGCCCGAGCCGATCGAACAGGAAGTCGCCTTGGCTGTCCGCCTGGACGAAGGCCACGTGCCCAAACCCCGCCGTGGCCGCGACCGTGCACCCCGCCTGGGGCTCCCCCGCACGATCCACGACCTTCCCGAGGACGGATCCCAAGGGCTGGAGCTCCAGGTCGAACGCCGGGCCATCGCCTGCGACCTCGACCGTCCTCTCGACCAAAGGGCCTTGCCGATCGACCTGGGCCCGCAGCGCGTACGTTTTTCCCTCCACGGCCCCCAGGTAGTAGCGGCCGCTGGCGTCCGTGACGGTCTCCCTGCCCGAAGACACCGCCTGGGTCGGGAGCACGAACGGCTGGCGGTACCCGAGGCGATGGGAGGCGACGCCCGCGCTCTCCAAGAGGGGCCGCGCCTCCACGGTCGCGCCGGCCACGGGCTGCCCGCCGAACGTGACGGTGCCGTAGAGGTTCGCCTTGCGCTTCAGGGCGACCTCGATGGACCGGGGCAGCGCCGCCGGTTCGAGCGGGCCGATGGACTCGCCCTGGTAACCGGGCGCAAAGACCCACAGGTTGAACGCAGTGGGCAGGATGGGACAACGGACTTCGGCGCTTCGGACCTCCGCTGCGAAACGCTTCTCACGCCCAGACCGATCGGCGGCCGCCACCGAGAAGCCGTAGTAGGGAATCGGCGCGCCCTGCTCGTCCGTTACGACGATCGACGAGGGCTCGCACGACCGAAGGCGCAGGACGATTCCCCTCGAGCCTGCGGGGATCGCGGGGGTCTCGACCGCCCCCCACCGCCCCTGGGGGTCGTCCCCGATCAAGTCGTAGATCTCGCCGGCGATCACCGGCAGTACAAACGTCCCATCCTCCGCGGAGAAGGCACCTGACCAGGGGTACCAGACCGTCTCCAACAGGTTCGCCCGAGCACCAGCGACAGGCGCACCGTCGGGATCCAGGATCCGCCCGCGAATGACTCGCTCGGGCTCAAGCTGGCCCAGCACAAGATCGGGCACGTTGGTTCGGAAGCCACTGTGGAGGCCCATCTCGCCTGAGTAAGCCGCCAGCTTCCCCGGGAGCGCCGCCCAAAGACGAACACTGCCTTCCCCGAGGCCGTGGAACGCGTAGGCGCCCTTCGGATCGGTGATCGCTAGCGGCGTGTCCTTGGGCACCGTGTGCCTCAGGTGGGACCCAAGGGCCCGGTTGACCTCGGCCGCAAGTGGAAACCCCACGGAAGGGTCTGTGCCCACGGGCACGAACTGGACGTAGACCGACGCGCCGGGCAGCGGCGACCCCGCCTCGTCCGTGACCACCCCCACGATCGCCGCTTCCACCTGGAGCACGACGTTGCCGAGACTGCACTCCCTTCCGGACTGGACGGAGGCCCCGACCAAGCGCGAGCCGTAGCCCTCGGCTTCCACCGCAAGCTGAATGGGGAGAGTGTCTCCGGTCCCCAAGTCCACGAACGTGGACTCGACGCGCCCCTGCTTCGACACGGGGAGAGCAGTGGCTTTCCCTGCGGATCGAAGCTCCACGTGCGCGTTGGGGATCGCAGTCCCTTTGGCATCGACGACGCGCGCCACGAGCCTCGCCGGCGGCCCATGCTGCACCTCTGGCGGCGGGGCCACCGGGTTCGTTAGCGACTCCGTGCGACCTCCCCCTTTGGTGGCGTCCGGCAGAGGGAACGGTTGATCGAGGTCGGCGGTGGCATCGTCCCGCGCCCCATCGCTCCCGGCATCATCGCTCGAACCCATCGGGTCCGGACCAATGGCCTCTCCGCTTCCCAGCGAGTCCCCCATCCGAAGCGCAATAAGCGCCGCCAGGGCACAGACACCCGCCAGGAGAATCGCGGCCACTCGTCGGTTCACGGGCTTAGTCATGGTGGGTGTCAGCTGGTCGCCCCGTCGGGCACGGGATGGGTCGGGCGGCGGAGGGCGCAATGACCAGTGTCCCTACAGAGTACGAGCCCGACGCGGCGGGCCCTTCAGATTCGCCCTGGCAACAGGGGAGCTTCCTTCGACATCCAATCGGATGAGCTAGGCTTTGACCATGCTCCTCTCCCTTGCCCTCGCGCTCCTTCCGCAGACCCCGATCAGCGGCAATGCTGCCGTTCAGGATGTCGACACCACCCGCCGAACCGTCTGGTCCAGGGGCGAATCGGGATACCACACCTTCCGTATCCCCGCCGTCATCGCGGCGCCCTCCGGGGACCTGCTTGCATTTTGCGAGGGCCGCAAAAACGGCCAGTCGGACAGCGGCGACATCGACCTGGTGATGAAGCGCTCCGCGGACGGCGGAGCCACCTGGTCAGAGAACCGCGTCCTGTGGGACGACGGCGACAACGTCTGCGGTAACCCATGCCCGGTGATCGACGCTTCGACGGGCACGATTCACCTCTTGGCAACCCGCAACCTTGGGAGCGACAAGGAGCACCAGATCATCGCGGGCACGTCCAAGGGCACGCGCACCGTGTGGGTCCTGACCTCCACGGACAGCGGCAAGACCTGGAGCGAGCCCAGGGACGTCACGCCGACCACCAAGAAGCCCGACTGGACCTGGTACGCCACGGGCCCCGGCATCGGTATTCAACTCGTCCGCGGCGAGCACGCCGGCCGGCTCGTGATCCCGTGCGATCACATCGAAGCGAAGACCAAGCACTACTACAGCCACGCTCTCCTCTCTGACGACCACGGCAAGACCTGGCGCATCGGCGGCCGCTCCACGCGCCACCAGCTCAACGAGTGCCAGGTGGCCGAGCTCTCCACCGGCGAGCTCGTCATGAACATGCGCAACTACGACCGCGCGAAGAAGACCCGCGCGGTCATGCGCTCCGCGGACGGCGGCGAGACCTGGGGCAAAGTCCAGTGGGACGAGTCCCTCCCCGACCCCATCTGCCAGGCCGGCCTCGTGGCCGTGCACGCATCGACAACGGGCAAACCCACCGACGACAGCACCGTCCTCTACTTCTCGAACTGCGCGTCCGAGTCCAAGCGCATTCGCATGACCCTGCGGAAGAGCCTCGACGGCGGTCACACCTGGAGCGAAGGACGCCTCCTCCACGCCGGCCCCTCCGCCTACTCCTGCCTAGTGGCTCTCCACTCCCCAGCTCAGCCCCACCGCATCGGGTGCCTCTTCGAATGCGGCTCAAAAAGCCCTTACGAACGCATCGACTGGGCGATCCGCCCCTGATAGAGCGGCGCTTCTCCCGCCAGACCCGGCTCGCCATGCTCCCCCTTCCCATGCCAGCGTTCAGGACGGTGCTCCATGCAGCTCTGGCCGCCATCGTCGCGCTCCTAGCTGGCCCTCCGTGCCACGGAGGCCAGACAGAGCCCGTTCCCGGGACGGCGTCGCCTGCCGATGCCTTGCCCCATGAACAAGTGCGATCGTTCATCGAGGTGGACGCTCGGACGCCGGGCGATCAACCCATCCCGGGCTTGGTGTTCACGGCCACCTTTGTCTCTCCGTGGCAGGACGGCCGATCCGCTGGGAAGACGGCAGAGGATGGCACGCTTCGATTGGAGGTGCCCCCGGGTCGCTCGATCGATTGGTTCGCGGCTGCACCCAACGCGGGCAACACGGCGCAGGGCTCGCTGGATCCGCTCTCCCCGGGGGAGACGGTGCAGGTCGTGGCCCGAGTTCACGCCTTCGACGACACGACCCTGCGGGCCCGCTTCATTGACCGAGCGACCGGAGTGGCCATCGGAGGCGTGCGCCTGCAGCGGTTCACCGCGCGGGAAGGAGTGAGTACGACCGAGACTTTCGAGCCCCCCGTGGAGACCCGAGTCGTCTCCGATGAAGCCGGCCGGATCGAGGTCTCCGCTGCCACGTGGCGCGAGTACCACTTTGTCGCCGCGGCCCCTGGGTACGCCCATGGGTACCTGGTGATCGGCGCAGGGGAGTGCCAAGGGGAGGGTCTCACGATTCCCCTCCGCCGCGAGTGCTCGCTTGAAATGAATGTCATCGGTGTCGAGCCTGGGATGTGGATCCGCGCTAGCCTCGCCCTGGATCGTCCCCTGGCCCCGGAGGACGATCGGAACCACTTCGCAATGGGCGGGTGCAAGCTGCGGGCGTCAAGGGTCGGGAGCTCGAACCAGTTCACCCTCGGGGGGCTTCCCCCCCGGGCCCACGTCGACCTCCACGCCATGATGGGGCGGAGTGTCCTCCATCCACTCGAGAGCATCCGCACCGGCGAGGCTGGGTCGCGCACAAGCCTCGACCTTGACCTTCGAAGGCAATGCGAGGTGCTAGGCCGCGTATGCGGTCCCGCCGGCCTTCCCCTCCCCGGGCAACCCATCGAACTCAGGAAGGCCACGTTGACGTACCTCCCGACGTTCACAGATCCACGCGGGCTTACGGGATCTGTTTCGACGGTGACCGACTCGCTCGGCGCATATTCCTTTGACGACCTGATCGAAGGTACGTATCTCGTCTCCATCCCTGTCGCCAAGAATGGACCGCTTGGCGGGCCGGAGATCCCGAGTAGCTGGATCGTGGACCCCATCATCGCCAGGCTGACGCCTGCCGAGCCACGCATGGCCTCGGACCTTCAGTACGAAGTTGGTGGCTACATAGCGGGGACGCTGTTGGGACCCGATGGAGCTCCGACGGCGGGACTCGTGGCAGGGCTAGACCGGGAGCGGAGGCACAAAGTGAATGCCAATCACAACGGGCGGTTTCGCGTGGGTCCCTTCCGGCGAGGAATGACCGCCAGGGTCATGGCAAGCGCTCCAGGGGGTCTGTATCGCCATCACAGTGGACGGCTCAAGATCGCGGTTCCCACCGAAGACGCCGAGCTTCGCGTCCGCGGCAAGGGAGACATTCACGGACGCCTTCTCTGCGCACCAGCTGGCGCTGACCTCTCGGGCACCACGCTTTGCCTCGACGGCAAAACGGTGCTCCGTGGCAGGGTCGATCCCAACGGGCGCTTCATGCTGAAGAGAATCCTCGCCGGCAAACACACCCTCTCCGCCCACGTTGGAGCGTCCCGCACCTCCCCCCCCGTGGGGTTCGAGGTCCGCCCAGGCGAGGTCACCCGCGGGCTCGAGCTCGCGCTGCCCCCGCGATGATTCACCAAAGCCACTAGCATGACCCGCACGACCGTGCTATTCCTGTAGCTATGGGCAAGGGCGAAGAAACCCGGCTCGCGATTCTCCAGGCTGGTATGGAGGTCGCGGCCGCTGAAGGGCTGGAGGCGATCACGATCGGCCGCCTGGCCGATCGCGTGGCCATGTCCAAGAGCGGCCTTTTTGCCCACTTCAAGTCCAAGGAGGCCCTGCAGATCGGGGTCCTTGACTACGGCCGCCAGGCCTTTGTCACCAGCGTCATTGCCCCGGCCATGGCAGCCCCCCGGGGCCTCCCCCGGCTGCGCGACCTTTTTGGCCGCTGGATGGATTGGAATTGGTCCAAGGAAGAACGCGGGGGCTGCCTTTTCCTGGCCGCAGCGGCCGAATACGACGACCGCGAAGGACCTGTCCGTCAGGCCGTCGTCGACATCCAGAAGGAGCTCGTCGAGTTCCTGGTGAAGTCCTCTGCCCTCTGCGTCGAGGAGGGCCACCTCCGCAGCGACGTCGAGCCCCGCCAGCTGGCCTTCGAGCTCTTTGCGCTCGTCATGGCCCACCACTTTCATTCCCGCCTGCTCCAGGACAAGAAGGCCAAAAGCCGCACCTTGGCTGGATTCGAGCGGCTGCTCAGCAGCGTCCAGTAGCGCCGCCCCCCCCTTTTCAAACCGCAAAAATGCCCACCACTAATAGCACGATCGTTCGTGCCCTCCCGATGTCCCTGCGACTGGCCAGGACGGGCCTTCGAACCCTGGCCCAAGTGGCACCAGGCCCCGCAGCCAAAACCGCTTCAAGGCTCTTCTGCAAGCCCGTACGCCACCGTCGCCCGGAGCGCGAGAACGAGTGGCTCAAGGATGCGGAACCGTTCCGTTTCCGACTGGGCAGGAAGTCCATTCAAGCGTGGAGGTGGGGCGATGCAAGTCGGCCCTTGGTCCTCTTGATGCACGGCTGGTCCGGCCGCGGCTCCCAGCTCGGCGCCTTCGCCGCGCCCCTCGTCGAGAGCGGCTATTCCGTGGTGACATGGGACGGCCCGGGCCATGGCGATTCCCCCGGCTCCTCATCGTCCCTGGTCGAAATGGCGGACGCATGCTTCGCCGCCATTCGCCATCTTCGCACCCCAGTCCACGGCATCATCGCCCACTCCATGGGATCCGGAGCCGCCGGCATCTGCATCGCTGAGGGGCTCCCATTCCATCGCGCCGCCTGGATCGCCCCCCCCGCCAGCATGCTCCACTTCGTGCACGGCTTCCGCGACGTCATGGGCTTCTCCAAGAGCGTCGGCGATCGCATCACGAACGACATGAACACGCGCTTCAGCGTGGACCTCGCCGACTACGACGTGGAAGCGATGGCCGTTCCCCACGGCGACCGCATCCTCATCGCCCACGACAAAGGCGACCGCGAAGTTCCCATCGAACACGGCCAGCGCGTCGCCGCCGCCATCGGCGCCGGCCGATTCGCCGAAACGAGTGGACTGGGGCACCGGCGAATCCTGACGGACAAGAGCGTCCTCTCAGAAACCGTGCAATGGCTAGATCAGGGCCGCCCGATCCAATGATATTGCGCTGGTCGCCCACCCGGAACGTAGGGGCCCGGCTTGGACTCTCCGGGTGGCCTACTACCGGAAGGGCGGCTCGTCGAAGGCGCGGAGTTTGCGGCTATGGAGCTTCGCCTGCTTGTCCGCGGCCAGGCGCTCGAGGGTCTTGATGCCAATGCGAATGTGCTCACCGATGGCGCGTTCGTAGAATCGATTGGCAGCACCGGGGAGTTTGATCTCACCGTGGAGCGGCTTGTCCGAGACGCACAGCAAGACGCCGTAGGGCACGCGCAGGCGGTAGCCATTGGCAGCGATCGTGGCGCTCTCCATGTCGATGGCGATGGCGCGGGACTTGTTGAAGCGGCGGGCGGACTCGGTGAAACGAAGCTCCCAGTTGCGGTCGTCCGTGGTCACGACCGTGCCGGTTCGCAGGCGCTTCTTCAGCGCTGCGCCGGTCTCGCCCGTGATCTCAGCGGCCGCTTCTTGAAGGGCCATTTGCACCTCAGCCAGGGGCGGCACCGGGATCTCCGGCGGCAGGACGCTATCGAGGACGTGGTCCTCACGCAGGTACGCGTGGGCCAGGACGTAGTCGCCGATGGCCTGCGAGTGCCGTAGGCCCCCGCAGTGTCCGACCATGATCCAGCACTCGGGGCGAAGGACCGCAAGATGGTCGGTGATCGTCTTCGCGTTCGAGGGCCCCACGCCGATGTTCACGAGGGTGATGCCCGAGCCGTCGGGCCGCGTGAGGTGGTAGGCCGGCATCTGGTACCGCCGCCAGGGCGCCGCGTCGATGGCGGCGCGGCTCCCCTCTTCGACCTCATCGATGCAGAGTCCACCGGGTACGCAGAGGCTCCCATAGTCTCCCCCCGGGCCGACTTGTGTCAGAGCCCAGTCACAGAAGGCATCGACGTAACGGTGATAGTTCGTGAACAGCACGTACTTCTGGAATTCCTCCACCTGCGTTCCGCAGTAGTGATGCAACCGCTTGAGGGAGAAGTCCACGCGCGGGGCATCGAACACCGCCAAGGGGTAGGTCTCCCCCGGATCGTGGATCTCGCCGTCCGCGACCTCATCGCCGATATGGCTCAGGTCCGGCGCGGGGAACCACTTGGCAAGCTCCGCCGGGGACACCTCGTCGAGCCCCTCGGCCTTGGCCTGGTCCCACACGTAGGCGTAGGGGATCTCGGACGAGCTGCGCGCGACCTCGACCGTCACGTCGTAATCCCGCATGAGCGGCAGGAGCTGCTCGATGAGGTACTCGCGAAAGAACGCCGGGCGCGAGAAGCTCGACACGTAGACGCCGGCCTGGGACATCTTGCCGAAGGCGCGACTGAAGGGCGGTGGCGGCCCCTCGGGCGCGTAGGTGATGCGTACCTCTGGGTAGCAAAACGCCCCGTTGGCACGGAGTTCAGGACTCGGCGGCGTGCCATTGCGCAGGTAGAGGGCGAGCGCCCCAGAAAGGGCCTGGGTGCTCTCCGCGTAGATGGCCTCGAGGGCATCGACAACGCTTTCGGGGCTGGTGAGGTTCGTCATGGGGATGCGCAACGGTACGGTGCCGGGGGAGATTCTCCCACAACCCCACACCAGGCCTCGGGCCGTGGGGACCTGAACCGTCGGGACAGCGGGCACCTCAGGCGCGGAATCCCAGGAATCACGAATACGATTGGGCCCGGGCCGCCACAGGGGTTTGACATGACCCCCGCTTCACCGAATGCAGCTCGCCCCTCGCCCATTGTTCCCCCCATGGACCTCGCCGCTCTCCTCCGCCAGGCCGACTGGCTCCAGGGCCTTGCCCGAACCCTCGTGAAGGACGGGAACGAGGCCGAGGACGTGTGGCAAGAGGCCCTCGAGGTCGCCCGGACCAAGCTCACGGGCGGAGGGTCCGACTCCGGGCTCGCCACCTCCCGCCCTTGGCTGGCAGGCGTCGTGCGGAACGTCGCACGCTCCCGCGCGCGGCGGGATCGAGAGCGCACCGCCAGGGAAACCCGCGGCGCGCAGGAACGCCTCGCCCAGGGCCAGTGGTCCCCGAGCCCCGAAGAGGATCTGGGGCTTGTCGAACGCCAGCGCCAACTCCTCGAGCACATAGGGGCCCTTCCCCCCGCCCAGCGCCGCGTGATCCTCGCTCGGTTCTATGAAGGGCTCCCGCCGCGCGAGATCGCCGCCCAAACCGGCGTGCCTGTGGCCACCGTTAAGACCCAGATCCAGAGGGGCCTCGACGCCCTGCGGGTCCGGCTGGACTCGGAGTACGGCGATCGTCGCGCA
This sequence comes from uncultured bacterium, assembly GCA_913058555.1. GTDB lineage: Bacteria > Planctomycetota > UBA1135 > UBA1135 > Saltatorellus. The sequence continues at coordinate 4,896 of CAJXRJ010000085.1, read as the reverse complement.
TGGGCGACGCTGCTGGTTCCGATCGCCAGCCCATGGGCGAGCATCGGCGGCTCGGTCGGCGCGAAGGCAACGGCCTTTGGTTTTGGGCTGAGCTGGATCGCCTGGGCAGTCGCCGCGCTTCTCGTGGGCGCGGTAGTCCTCATCCAGACCAAGGACCGCCCACCCGCACTGGACCCAGCCGAGTTCGTGGACGTTGGCAGCGCCCACGGGAAGGCCCAAGGCCAGCGAGAGCCGTTGCCTCCGCCGCCCGAGTCAACGGGCAGCCAGGGGTCCTCGACGTCAGAGAGAGTGCCTGGGGTGGCCCCCAACGAAACGCCAGTTGCAACGCCCCCAAGGATCGTCAACGCCCAGGACCGACTCCCCTCACCAGGTCCGGGGGCCACCGCGGAGCTGGTGCTGCGCGCGGTTCAACAGGGCAGCTCCCTGCCCGCTCCCGACGTCTACGCCAACCTCTTCCCCAGGGACAACCAAACACTCGTTCGAGAACGGCGCAAGCAGCGCACCGATCGAGATGGTTTCGCCCGATGGACCGGCCTTCAACCAGGACGTTACCGCGTGCTCGAACGAAACATCGAAGTTCACGGGAGCGGTATCACGGACATCACGGTGGAGATCCCCTGGGGCCCCGCCATCCGCGGCATCGTCATCGACATGGAAGGGACCCCCGTGCCCAACGCGTGGGTCAGTGAAGCCACCGGAGCGAGGACCCAATCCGACGACCAGGGCCGGTTTGCCCTGCACGGCGCACCCAACATGGCCTGGGTCTCCGCAAAGGCGGAAGGATTCCAACGATCAACGGTCGACGTCATCTCCGCGAACGAATGGTCGGAGCGCAGCCTTGAGCTGCGCATGGCCCCAGGCGGCCCCTCCATCTCCGGCCGTGTCCTCGCGCCGGACGGTGCACTGGTCGCCGGCATCACCGTGCGAGCTAAGGAACTCGAGCGTTATGACGCTCCCGGGGGCCTCGACTACAACATCTCGGGTGCGAGCTGCGTTTCCGACGCAGCCGGACATTACCAACTAGATGGACTCCTGCCAGTCCCCCATCGAATCACGATCCGCGCCACTGGCTTCCCCCGGTACGAACAAACTGTTCAGGTGGCACCAGGCGCTCAGGTCACAATCGACATTCAGTTGCCTGAGGCCACGACGATCTTCGGCAAGGTGACCGACGCCAAAGGCACGCCGATTCCCGGAGCCGACGTGGCGGCCTATGGTTCCTCTCGGGACGCAAGCGCGACAACGACCGACGAGCACGGCAATTACCGCATCGAGAATCCTCCAGCGGGCGTCTCGAACATGCGCGCGCAGCATGGGCAAGCCGACATGGCCCACAAACATGTTCAACTGAAAGAGGGCGAGCCCCATCGGGTGGACTTCACGCTCCCCGCAGATCCCGGTGAGCCCGCGTCCGGCATCACGTTTCAGTTCGTCGATGAAGAAGGCAGGCCCCTGGAGGGCTGGCACGTCACTGCATTCTCCGAGGAAGCCGAACATCGATCTTCGTTCACGGACGAACAAGGCCGCGTTCGCTTGAATCATGCAAAGCCATGGATGCAGCACTTCAGCGTGGGCCCCCCCGGCTTCTACGGCCGCCCGGTCCAGACGTTCCGCGACATCGCGCAGTCGGAGACTCCCGTGACGCTCACCGTGACCAATCGCACTTGCACCATCCGGGGCCGGGTCACGGACACCGCGGGCGGCTTGCCCGGGGACGCCGACCTGCACCTTTCACGCATCAATGGCGTCTACAAGAAGCTCCAGCCCTCCGGCCCCGATGGGACCTTCGAATGGGTGGGCGTGCCATCCGGCCTCTACGAGATCCGATTCCAGGCCACCGGCCGGGCCACGCGGATCATCCCCGTGAACCTCACAGCGGGCGAAACCCTCGACCTTGGCGAGCTGATTTCGAGCACAGGCGGCTTCGTCGAGCTCGATCTGGAGGGCTTCCCGGTGCAGCGAATCGACGGTCGAGAGGTGCCCGTGTATGTGATGGCAGGGACGCGCCGCGGCTTCGCTTGGTCCCCCCTCCCTGTGGACCCCACCACCTCACGGATCGGCCCGCTCCCCCATGGCAACGCCAGCCTCACGGTCCTGGCCCACGGCTGCGCTCTGACCCATATCGATGTCGACGTGCGCACTGGCGAGACCACCCAAGCGAGCGTGTCCCTGGAGGAAGGCTACGCTGCGCCCCTTCACTTGACCGTCGGCGGCCGCTCCCCAGACAGCAACGGCGCAGGCGGAATCATGGTCAGCTACGAGATCGACAACCTCGACACCGGCGCTTACGTCGGCTCCTTCGGAGGGGCCGCCCAAAGCACCAGCTACGAACTCACGCCGTTGGCGCCGGGCCGCTACCGCGTCCGTGCCGCCGACACCGAGGGCCGTGTGGGTGAAACTACTGTCGTTGTCCCGGAGGGCGGAGCCAGGCCATCGAATCCACCGGAGCTGCGCCTTGAGCCCCCCCCGGGGAGCTAGGAGGTACACGATGAGACGGATCCCTTCACGCATTCCGAAATGGGCTCCCTACTTCGTCGCGCCGCTTTCACTCCTCACCGCCAGCGTCTGGTACTTCTCGACCCATGACGCCAGTGCCGGAAAGCTGAGGGCCTTGGAGCTAACCCTCTTCGGGCCGCTGCTGTCTCCGTTTGGCTTCTTCTTGTCGGCTGCGTTCTATTGGACGTTCCTTGCGGCAACGTTGCTCCCCCAGGCCTTCACCATCGGCGCCTTCTTTGTGGTGGGACTGCCCGCCTGGAATCTGGGCACACAACTCCTCCTATGACGGCTCGTAGCGGAGGCGCGAAGCTACCCTTGGTCCATGGCCATTCGCGTTTCCAAGTGGTACGTCGACCTCGTTGCGCCGAACGGAGAGGCCGCTATTGGCTACGCCGCCCGCATCCGGTGGGGCCGGCTCAAGTTGAACTACTCGGCGAGTCTTCGGCTAGACCCCGCTGGTGATGTGACCGAGCGCATGAGCCTGCGTGGATTCCGGGAGCCAGCTTGGCGGGGGCAGACCTTTGCCTGGGAGTCCCGGCCGCTGCGCCTTTCAGCCCAGTGGAAGCCGCTCCGGCCGGCTACAAAGACAGAGCGCAAAGGTGAGATTCTCCTGGGGACGCCCCGGGGCGACGTGGCTTGGCACCTCCTGAGCGGCCGCGCAGAAGGAACATGGACGCAGGCAGGAAAACCACTCCACGGAGTGGGCTACATCGAGCGTCTCGACATCACCCTCCCCCCGTGGGAGCTGCCCATCGACGAGCTCTACTGGGGCCGATTCGTCTCCGATATCGGGCATGGGGAAGACGATGCGGCCTGGATCGAGTGGCGCGGGCCCCATCCATTGCGACTCGTATGGCGCCGCGGCGAACTGGTGACAGAGGAAGCCGCGCCAGCCTTCGACGACCAGCAAGCCCCCGGGGAGCTGGGCCTTGCGCTAACGGACCCGGTGACGCTCCGGGACGGCGCCCTCGTCACGACGGTGTTCTCAAAAATACCGGTGCTGCGGCGCGTACTTCCAACACGCATGCTCGGGGCAAGGGAAACAAAATGGCGCTCGCGGGGCGAGATGCAAACGGGCGCCAAGGGCTGGGCCATCCACGAGGTCGTGCGATGGAGCTGATCAAGCGCTGGGCTTACGGTGCGGCGTTTTGCTTCGCGCTACCACTCGCGCTCGCCCTTTGGGCACGGCAAACCTCGAGCTGGGTTCAGCTCCCTGTCCCCGGCCCAGGGGGCCCGTTACAGGCGCCCGTGGGATGGACCGTCGCCGCCTCGGGGCTCGTGCTCATGGGCGCCGCCATGGCCGACCTTTTTTTCAAGGGCGGTGGGCTGCCCATGAACGCCTTCCCCCCGAAGCGGCTCGTGCGCCGGGGCGTCTACGGGTGGGTCCCCGAGCCGATCTACGTGGGAGCGGTCACCCTCAGCGCCGGCGTATCCATGGCGCTCGACTCAGCGAGCGGCTTCTGGCTCGTCACGCCGGTGCTCGGCCTGGGCGCGGCCACGCTCACGTGGGGTTATGAGCGCCACGATCTTCTGAGGCGCTTCGGTGAACTCCCCGCGCCCCTGCTTGGATTGCCCATTGCCGATGGCTCCTCGCCGACCTTGGCCCGCCGCCTGGGGACCCTGGCGTTTGTCGTGGGCCTTTGGCTCCTCGTGTTCGAAGCGACGGTCTTCATGCCTGCGCCCCCGGACGGGATCTCGACGTACTTCGCCAGCGAGTCCACGTGGCCGATGATCCCTTGGACGGAGCTCATCTACGCGAGCGCTTACGTCGCCGTCCCCGCCGCCTTCTTCGTGCCGAGGACGAGCCGCGGCCTTCGGCGGTTCGCGGCGTCGGGGCTCATCGCCACCGGCGTCATGGGCCTACTGTGGTGGACGCTTCCGTTCGTCGCGCCGCCCCGTTCCCTGACGCCCTTCGATGACGGCGCAGACGCCGGCCTCTGGGTGCAGCTCATGGCCTTCGAGCGCACGTTTGACAACGGCACGGGCATGGGCGCTTTCCCGTCGTTCCATGCCCTCTGGGCTCTACTCAGCGCTTCCGTCCTGCGCGGAACACGCTGGGCTCCCTTCGCTTGGGTTTGGGCCATGGCCGTCGGTGTGAGCTGCGTCACGACCGGCATGCACGCAGCCATCGACATCGCCGCGGGCTGGCTGGTGTTCCTCCTCGTGGACCGGCGCGCCTTCCTGTGGAGCCTCACGCGCGCCTCCTCCGAGCGCCTAGCCAATGCGTGGCGGGAATGGCGGATCGGTCCGGTCCGAATCATCAACCACGGGTTCTTCGGCGGCGCCGCGGGGATGGTCGGCTGCTTGATCGTGTGCCAATTGCTCGGCAACGGCGGGCTCACGCAGATGTGGATTCTGGGCCTCGCGTCCATTGTCACCGCCGGCCTTTGGGCACAGATC
>CAJXRJ010000084.1 GCA_913058555.1 uncultured bacterium | reverse complement strand
CGAGATCATGCCTAGTCTCGTGGGCTCGGAGATGTGTATAAGAGACAGCTCCGTAGGTGCTCGGAACAAATCTTGAGAATGCTGCATGGTCTTGGGCGCCGGCGGACTCTCTAGGGACGTCCCGACCATGCCTAACTCCCACGAACCTGATTCCGGCCATCCCATGGCCTCCTCTCCCGGGCCCACGGGCGCGGGATCGGCACAGGACCCGAGCCAGCTCTTGGAACATCTGGACTGGGTCCGGAGCCTCGCGCGCAGGTTGACGCGCGATGAATCAAGCGCGGATGACCTCGTGCAGCGCACGTTCCTGTCTGCGCTGCGCTGGCCGCGCAAGTCCCACTCCGCGCCCCCCCGGGCGTGGCTCCATCGGGTCCTGCAGAGCGAGGCCCAGCGCACATGGCGCAGCGACTCAAGGCGCCGCGACCGTGAGAGCGTGGCGGTCGCCGAAGCGCCCCTCGAAACGCCGGATCCCGCGGACGTGCAGGACCGCTTCGAATTGCATCGGGGCCTTTTCGATGCGGTGGACGAGCTCGATGAGCTCTACCGCACGGTCATTCTCCTGCGCTACTTCGAGGGCCTCACCCCGACGAAGATCGCGGGGCAACTAGAGGTTCCCGTGAACACGATCACGAGCCGACTCATGCGTGCACGGGACCTGCTGCGCAGGCGCCTCGATGGCAACCACGGATCCAGGGCCGCTTGGACTGCCATCGCGCTTCGATTGCCAGGTGCCGACCCGCTGACGGCGGCGGGCGGAGCAGCCGCTCAGACCACGGGCACCATCGGACATACGTCGAGGCTCGCCGCAAGCTTCAGCTACGCCAACCTCGCGTTCCTCACCTCCTCGCTCGCCATGAAAAGCCTCTTCGCACTCGCCACCGCGGCGATCTTGTTGCTCTTCGTCCAGACATCGCTGAAGTCCACGCCAATCGACACCCTGGACGGCCTCTCGCCGGCCACGAAAGAGGTCCAGAGCAATCCAACGCTCACCGTGCCGGGTGAAGAGAGCCGCGGCGAGGTCTTCGCCCGGACCGAAGCCTCTGGCGCGACCCTGCTGCCCACCACGGAAGCTTCGGAGCAGCCCGAGCCCGCGCGGTGGTTCTCCGGGCTGGTCGTCGATGCCGCCGGGAATCCGTGCGCCGGGATACGACTACGGCCGAGCGCTGCGCCCCAGACCGGGCTCCTCGACGACTTCGTTGTGAGCGACGGGAACGGCGCCATCTCGTTCCAGATTAACATCGCAGAGCACGGGAGAGGGTTCCGCTGGGTCTGCGACTCGCCGGACTGGGTCACCCTCATCACGACGAGCGTCGACTCCACCTTCATCGATCAAGGGTCATCGGCTTTCATCGCAGTCACACCAACCCAGACCCAGAGCGGCATCGTGGTCGATTGGGCGGGCCAACCTGTCCAAGGCGCCGCCGTCACGCTCTCACTCCCCGAAGGCTTCAGGGCCCGCTACGACGCGCTGCTCGCCAACACGATTGCACGCACGTGGCGAACCACGACCGACGCCGCGGGACACTTCCAATTCCGCAACGCCCCCGCGGCGGCCCGCGTCGCCGTGGCTGCCAGCGCTGAGGGCTTTCGCTCGTCCGCACCGGCGGACTGCGACGAGGCGCGCGACGCTGAGGGTCTTCTGCGGGTCGTGTTGCAAGGACTCGACCCCGACCGTTGGGTCACGGGCGTAGTCCTAGATCGGACTGGACAGCCGATTGAGGCCGCTTCGATCGCGCTCGGGAGGGTCACGCAGGAGACGGATTCCCAAGGGACTTTCCGCTTCCACCTCGACAGATTCGGTCCCTACCGCTGGTCGCCGACGTCCCTCACGGTTGCCAAGCGAGGCCGCGCCAGCGTGACCCACACACCACCGATGGACGCTGCCGGCAGCCTGGACTGGTCGATCTTCGTCGAAGTGAGGATGCCGGACGCGGCGCTGGACATCACAGGCCGCGTGCTCAGTACCGACGGCCTCCCCGTCCCCGGTGCCAAGGTCTGGGTGACGGACGTGACGGTGCTCGGAAGCGACGCCGAAGGCGAGGTTCAGATCGCCGAGTCGCTCTCTTCTGGCGCCAAGGAACTCTGGCACACCGTCACCGCCGACGCTTCCGGCCACTTCAGGATCGATGGCCTCAACGATCGAATCTACCACCTACGCGCGCTGATCCCGGGGACCGTTCAGATGACTCCGCTGACCCCGATCGCCGCGGGGCAATCGGGCGCCGAGATTCGATTCACGCGGGAGGAGGCTTTGTCCCCGCTGCGCGGAAGGGTCGTTGGCTCTACTGGTCAGCCGCTGGCCGGCGTGAAGGTCGAGGTCACGCGGGAATCCTTCCGGGCGACGGCGTCCCGGATTACCCGCACGGACCGCGCAAAGATGAGGGCGGTCTTTACCGGCGACGACGGCGTCTTCGAGTTCCCATCCGTCCCCTTGGACGAGTCGGTCGTCGTCGTCGCGGCGCACCCTGGCTACACCACGCGGTGGACAAGTCGAACCCAGCTCGACTTCGATAGCGATGGGGCCGTGATCACCCTTAGCCGCTTTGCCCACGTGCGCCTGCGCCTCGCAGACGACGCCCAGGAGGTGACCCGCGTTTCGTTCCTCGACAACAAGGGCGAGCCCGTGCTGTTCCACCACCACATCGACGGGAGCCGATACCACCAGCGCCACGCCGACGTGATCGAAGGCATGACGCCAACCCTGGTGGTGCCCGACACTGCAGTGGCCGTCGAGTATCGGAGCGGCGACGGTCGCATGCGGACGGTGCCCATCGTGCTCGACTTCGACGCTCCGACCGTTCTCATGCGCTGATGAGGATCCGGGCCACTGGCCCCAAGGGCATCGGCTACAAGGTGCCCGGCATCTCGCGTCCCCGGCCAAAGTGCGTAGGAGGGTCAGAAGAGATGCGTATTCCGTGCCAAATGCACATGTCGCCTTTTGAACAGCAGGGCGGGAATCCGATGCCCCCTCTAGGGTGCCTCGCGCCAACCAGGGCAAAACCGCATGTCGGTGAGTGCCCGCGGCCCCAGACGCTCGACTAGACGATCGGATTCGACTCCTCCGCAATCATGACAGACCTCCACTCCCCCAAGGCCCAACTAGAGGGCACCAACGGGGCCTCAGACCGTGCACGCAGTGCGCCAGTCATTCCGAATCGCCTGACCGAAGAGGACCTGGCCCAGGTCACGAGCAACCGTGGCCTGCTGAGTCTTCTCCAGCAAAAGGGCTTCTCCACGACGAAGGCGCTCAACAATATGCGCTACGAGGCGGAGCTGGAGAAGCTACAGATCGAGCTCGTGCGCCTGCAGCGCAGCGTTCAGCTCCAGGGGCGCCGAGTGGCTATCCTCTTCGAAGGTAGGGACGCCGCCGGAAAAGGTGGGTCGATCAGGCGCTTCATCGAGCACCTCAACCCGCGCACAGCGCGGGTGGTCGCGCTGCCGAAGCCCACGGAAGTCGAACAAGGCCAGTGGTACTTCCAGCGCTACGTATCCAAGCTCCCGAACCCCGGCGAGATCGTCTTCTTCGACCGGTCCTGGTACAACCGCGCGGTCGTCGAGCCCGTCATGGGCTTCTGCTCCGACACGCAGTACAGCATGTTCATGCAGCAGGTCCCCGAGTTCGAGCACATGCTCTACGAAGACGGCGTGGAGCTCATCAAGTTCTGGTTCTCGATCTCGAAGAAGGAACAAAACCGCAGGTTCAAGGCACGCAAGATCAACCCTCTCAAGCAGTGGAAGATCAGCCCCGTGGACGAAAAAGCCCAGCAGCACTGGGACAGGTACACCAAGTTCAAGGAGCAAATGTTCAGCCGAACGCACACGTCCTTTAGCCCCTGGATCATCGTTCGCGCGAACAGCAAGAAGCGCGCTCGCCTGGAGAGCATGCGCTACGTCCTGAACCGGTCCGAATACGAGTCGAAGGGACTGAGCGAAACCAGCTTGCACCCCGACCCCGAGATCGTCCGCCGGTTCCACCGATCGAGCAAACAGCTCGATTGACGCGGGCGCGCCGGCGGTACCGAGTGGGACACGTAACGCCCACTTAGCAGAGGCTGAACAAGACCCACCTGGCCTCGGTCAATGGGCTCGCTCTCTCACTAGCCGTCCCGGCACAGTGAGTTGGGGCAGGTCCTCCCCGCGCAGGGCCCCGATGGACCACGCCGGCCAGAGAGCAACCCCCTATCGACACTTACGGGGAGGCGTGCCCATTCGTCGAAGTCAGCTTGGAACGAAACCGATGGCCGGCACCATTTTGGGGTGCCGGCCATCGGCATTGGTAGGGCTGGCCGACGAGGAGCCGTGCGGGGAATGCGCCCACGTTGGGGCAAGCTAGCCCCGGGGGCGGGTGGCCTCCGCCAGCTACGGGCATGCTCCCGCTCGTAAACGTCGCGCGGGGCACGGGTTCACCGCGTGCGGGCAGCGCGGGCGGGCGCCCTAACACAACCCTACCATAGGCAGTACCCTGGCGGGCGTGCCTGAGCATCCACAGCCCAAGATTGCCCCCCATCCGGCGCGGGCGGAGCCTTCGGGCAGGGCCCCCGTGGAGAGGGCGGAACCCTGCGAGACGGCGTATGCGGAGCTGGGGGTGACGACGAACTTCAGCTTCCTCCGGGGGGCGAGTCATCCGGAGGAGTTCGTGGCGCAGGCGGCGGCGCTGGGGCACCGGGCGGCGGCGATTGCGGATCGGAACTCGCTCGCGGGGGTGGTGCGCGCGCACGTGGCGGCGGAGGAGCATGGAATAGGGTTGGCGGTCGGGTCGCGGCTCGGGTTTGCGGACGAGGAAAAGGCGCCCGACGTGACGGTGTATGCGACGAGCCGAGCGGGGTACGGACGGCTGTCGAGGCTCCTAACGGCGGGCAAGCGGCGGGCGGAGAAGGGACAGTGCCTGTTGGCCCTTGAGGACCTACTGGAGAACGCGGAGGACCTGGTCGCGGTGGTGATGCCGCCGGGGATTTCGACGCGGGCACGTTTTGATGACGACTTCGAACGCAGCGTACGGAGGCTGCGCGAGACGTTCGGCGCGGAGAGGTTGTCCCTTGGGGCCGCGGCGGTACACGGCTACGACGACCGCGGAGCGCTGGAAAAACTGCTACGGCTCGGCGTGAGGGCGGACATTCCGCCTGTGGCCATCAATGACGCCCACTACCACGTGCGCCGGCGACGGGCGCTCCAGGACGTGCTGGCCGCGACACGCTTTGGCACGACGGTAGAACAGGCGGGCGCGGTGCTCTTTCCGAACGCAGAGCGGCACCTCAAGGCCCCGGAGGACATGGCGGCCCTCTTCCATGGGCACGGCCAGATGCTGGGCCGCGCCGCGGAGATTGCGGGGAGGGCGGCGGACTTCTCCCTCGGGGAGCTGCGTTACCACTACCCGTCCGAGGCGCGCGAGGCCGGGCGCACGCCGCTGGAAAGCCTCGTGGAGGCCACGTGGAAAGGCGCCGCGGAGCGCTACGGGGAACACGTGCCCCCCGACGTGCGCGCACGCATCGAGTACGAGTTCCGGCTCATCGAGGAGCTGGACTACGCGCCGTACTTTTTGACCGTGCACGACATCGTGCGCTTTGCACGATCGGTGGACATCCTCTGCCAAGGGCGTGGCGCCGCGGCGAACTCAGCGGTTTGCTACTGCCTCGGGGTCACGGCCGTCGACCCAGACCGCATCGACCTGCTCTTCGAGCGTTTCCTGTCGAAGGAGCGCAATGAGCCGCCCGATATCGACATCGACTTCGAGCACGAGCGCCGCGAGGAGGTCCTCCAGTACGTTTATGGGCGATACGGCCGGGACCGGGCCGCGCTCACGGCCGAGGTCATCAGCTACCGCGGCCGCAGCGCCGTGCGTGAGGTTGGCAAAGCCCTCGGTTTTTCGCCGGAGCTCGTGGACCGGCTCGCCAAGGACATGGAGTGGTGGACCGACACCGTCGGCGACGGCTCGGGGCTCGCCAAGCACGGTCTCGACCCCAGCGCGCCAGCCGCGCGGCGCTTCATCGCCCTCACGAACGAGATCCTCGGCTTCCCGCGGCACCTATCCCAGCACGTCGGCGGCTTCGTGATCACCGAGGACCTCTTGACGGACCTCGTGCCCATCGAGAACGCGTCCATGCCGAACCGCACGGTGATCGAGTGGGACAAGGACGACATCGACGCCCTCGGCATCTTGAAAGTCGATCTGCTCGGCCTCGGCATGCTGACGGCGGTTCGCAAGACGTTTGAACTCGTGGATCAAAGCGGCGTGGAGCGTGGCTTCGACGTGCCCGAAAGCGGCGGCTTCACCATGCACACGATCCCGCCGGAGGACCCGCGCGTCTACGACATGATGCAGCGCGCCGACACGGTGGGTGTCTTCCAGATCGAGTCCCGCGCGCAGATGTCGATGCTGCCCCGGCTCAAGCCGGCGGAGTTCTATGACCTTGTGATCGAGGTCGCGATCGTGCGGCCCGGCCCGATCCAGGGCGACATGGTGCACCCCTACCTGCGCCGCCGGGATGGGACCGAGGAGGTGACCTACCCAAGCCCCGCGGTGCGCCGCGTGCTCGAGAAGACCCTCGGCGTGCCGCTCTTCCAGGAGCAAGCCATGGCCCTCGCCGTGGTCGCCGCGGGTTTCACGCCGGGGGAAGCCGACAAGCTACGCCGGGCCATGGCCGCGTGGAAGCGCAAGGGCGACCTGATGAAGCGCTACGGCGAGAAGCTGGTGAGCGGCATGCTCGAGAACGGCTACGACCAAGACTTTGCCGAGCGCATCTTTCGGCAGCTCGAGGGGTTCAGCGAGTACGGCTTCCCCGAGTCCCACGCCGCGAGCTTCGCGCTGCTCGTGTACGTGTCTTCGTGGCTCAAGCTCTACCACCCCGGCGCCTTCTGCGGGGCACTCATCAACTCCCAGCCCATGGGGTTCTACGCCCCGGCTCAGCTGGTCCAGGACGCGGAGCGCCACGGCGTGGAAGTGCGCGCTATCGACATCAACGCAAGCGAATGGGACTGCACGATGGAAGGCCCTGCGCTGCGCCTTGGTATGCGCCTCATCAAGGGGCTGCGCGCAGCCGACGCCGCCGAAATCATGCGCGCCAGGAAGTCCCTGGGGCGCCCGTTCCGGAACATACCCGAGCTCCAGCGCACCGCGCGCCTCGGCGCCGCCCGGCTCAAGCCCCTTGCCTCCGCCGATGCGTTCCACTCCATGGGCCTCGATCGCAAGGCCGCCCTTTGGGCAGTGAGGGCCCTGCGCAAGATGCCCCAGGCGGAGCCCGACCTCTTCTCTGGGCTAGACCCCGACAGCCACGCGGGGGCTTCGGATCTGCCAGCCTCGAACCCACTCCACGAAGTGGTCCAGGACTACGCCTCCCACGGACTGTCCCTCAAGGCCCACCCCGTGTCGTTCCTGCGGGAAGACCTCGCCCGCCGCGGCGCGCGCACCGCCAAGGACCTACTGGACGAAACCCTCTCCCCCGACGGAGAGCGGGTGGCCGTGGCCGGTGTGGTGCTCGTGCGCCAACGCCCCGCCACCGCCCAGGGCATCATCTTCATCACCCTCGAAGACGAGACGGGCACCGCAAACCTCGTGGTGCATCCCAAGACCTACGAGAAGTACCGCGCCGCCGCCCGGCACGGCGTGCTCCTGCTCGTACACGGCAAAGTCGACCGCGCCGGCAGTGTCGTGCACGTCGTCACGTGGAGGATCGAAGCGGTCACACAGAAAGGCGCAGAGCTGCGGCGGGGTTCGCGGGACTTTCACTGAGCCGCGGAGGGCGCGAGGGACCCGACAACGGACCTTGCCGCATCAAAGAGTTCCTCCCCGATCACCTGGCCGACCTCCATCTGGTAGCCGCCCCGGGCGAGGGCCACGTCGACCGTCGACGGGACACCCAAGCGCCGGGCGGCGACCGCCATCGCGGCGGCCAGGGGACCGATGCCCTTTGCCACAAGGCGCGGTGCGGCGTCCTCCCCGTGAACCCACCGAAAGGCGCACGCCGCCCCGGAGGGTTCGATGACCACAAAATGGGCTTGGCGCATTTGCTCGCCGACGAGACCCCCGTGACTGTTCAACCCCAAACGCCGACGCGCAGACTTCGCCTGGGTGCCGCCCTGGGCCTCGCGGCTCTCGGCGAGCTTCTCCTCCCTCGACATCCGCAGCCGCTTCGCGAGCTTGGACCTTTGGTGAAAGAGGTCAAGGAGCCCGAGAAAGAAAAGCGCGCTCGTCGCCCAAATCAGAATCCGCGCAAGCACGCGCGCAACCGCTGCGATGGCGCCGCCCACATCGGCCCGGGACAAGGAGAGCAGCGTCCCCAGCTCGGAGTACAGGACCGCCAGCGTCACCGATCCTAAGACGACGAACTTCAGCGAAGCCATCAGGGGCACGACGAGTGCGTCGCCACTGAGGTACCGCTTCCAGGAACCGAGCAGAGGATCAACCCGATCCAACCGGGGCCGGAGCGGCTCGAGGGTGAAGATCGGTCCGACCTGCACGAAGGCCACAAGCACTCCACAAAGCACCATCGCTAGCAGCACAGGGGCCAGCTCCGCTGCGGCCAACGCAGCCGCCTCCCCGAGGGACGCCGGGGCGAGGATCGCATCGAAGTTCGATCCGGAGGCGAAGCCGAGGGCGCGCTGCGTGACCTCGCGGGCGGCCTCGGCGATCCCATCCGCACGCAACGCTATCGTGAGGAGCCCGGCGGCCAGGACGCAGCTTCCCGTGAGGTCGACGGAGCTCGACACTTGCCCCTGCTCCCGCGCCAGGCGCAGGCGCTTCGGGGTGGCCTTCTCGGTTTTTGTGCCGGCCAAACGCTCTACCTCATCTCGGCCAGTCGCCGCATGAGAGGGGGCACCGCGTCGAGGAACTCCTCGGCGCTGATGCGAATCACAAGGAGAAGAACGGCCACGCCCAGGATGCCCTTGATGGTCAGGCCCATGAAGAACGCGCCGATGTGACCCGTTGCGCGGTTCAACATCCCAAGCGCCACGTCCACGACCAAACTGATCGCGATGATCGGAAGCGCCAACTGCAGGGCGGCGGCGAAGAGCTCGCCTGTGAGGGCGGCGATCTGGGCCGTGGCATTCGCTCCCGTAGCGAATCCTGCGTTGAACGGGCTGCCGAGTGGGACACGCACTAGCGCGCCCCCAAAGGCAGCGAAGATCAGCCGGTGCCCGCCCACGGCCAAGAACACCGTCACGAAGAAGAGCGAGAAGAAGACGTTGAGCCTTGAGTCTCCCTCGGCCTCGTTCTCTCCCCCCCCTGGCGGTGCATACCCGCGCGCTTGATCGATCAAGGCGCCGCTGGCGGCGAACAGCCCGAAGGTCGCGGAGACCAGCACGGCCAGGGTGGCGCCGACGAGCAGCTCCTTGGCCGTGAGCATGAGCACCGCGGCTTCCCCCGCCGGCACCGTCACTGGGTCCACCACGGGGCCCACCAGGGGCGTCAAGGCCGCGGCGAACGCGGCACCGAGACAGATGCGCCATCGGAGGGGCGTCGACCTTCCGCCGAAGAGCGGGGAGAACACGATCAACGGCCCGAGGCGAGCCAAGAGCAGCACGAAAGCCAAGGCCTCCGGCCGGTCGAGCAGCTGCACGAGCGTTTCCCCCAGGGCATCCATCGGTGCGGCTCGCCCGCCCTACTGGGCGACCTGGGGAAAGCGCTCGTACAGGGTGATGGCGAGGGTCGCCAGCTCTCGAATGACGAGGAACCCGGTACCGAGCAACACGAGGTACACGGCCGCAATCTTCGGCACGACCGGCAGCGAATGATCCTGAAGCTGGGTCGCCGCCTGGAAGAGCGCGACGGCCAGACCGACAACGAAGGCCGCCAGCACGGCGGGGCCGCTGATGAGGAGCACGAGGAGCAGCGCTTCCTGGGTGATCTGGAGGATGGCTTCTGCGTCCATGCCTTGCCCCTACGCGTACCCCAAAACCAGGCCCTGAAGAAGCAGCTTCCAGCCGTCGATCAAAACGAACAGTAGGAGTTTCAGCGGCAGCGAGATGTGCACCGGAGACACCATGTGCATGCCAAGCGCCAGCAGCAGGTTGCTCACCGCCAGGTCGATCACGAGGAACGGCACGAAGAGCAAAAAACCCAGCATGAAAGCCTCGGCGAGCTCCGTCAGGAGGAACGCCGGGGCATAGATCGTGAGCAGTTCAAAGCGCTCGTTCCCCACGAGCGATGGCTCAGGAGACGGCGCTCCCACCGGCGTCTCCGAGGCAGCCATCAGCCGTGCCCGCAGCGTCTGGAACAGCTGCACGTTGGCGGGGTTCGAGTGGCGCTGGAGGAAACTCGCCAATGGCGCTTCCGTGGCCGCCGTCAGTCGCTGCATCGCTTGCCCCGTGGGCTCTTCCACGTCCGCGGGGACCGCCGCTGTGTCCGCTGCGTAGGCGCGATGGACCTCGATCGCCACGGGCGACATGATGTGCATCGTCAGGAGAAGCGCCAGGCCCGCAAGGACCGAGTTCGGCGGTAGCTCCGGTGTGCCGAGGGCGCGGCGCAGGATCCCGCCGACGATCACGAGCTTGCCGAACGAAGTGACCACCGCGAGCAAGAACGGCAACAGGCCGATGCAGGCGAGGACCGCCGCCCACGCGGCCAAGTCCCAAGCCCCCGGCGAAGGCGTGGCAGCGCCCTGTAGCGCGGCGAAGCTAAAGGTCGAGGACAATGACGCCAGGGTCATAGCGGGCCCTCCAGGGGATCGGCGCCTGACGCTGGGTGAGATCGACTCCCGTGACGCTCGAAGTCTGGATCCAGCGATGGACCGCTCGCCAGGCGCACGGCGCCGGTGCTCGTCACCGCAAACAACACGTGCTCGGCCCCGGCCCTCACCAGGACGACCCGCGTCTTGGGGTCGATGCGGCGCACCGCAAGAACGTCCAGGGCGTCGCCTTTCTCGTCCGCCTCGCCCTTGCCAATCCAGCGCGGCAAAAGCTTCGCCACAACGAGTAGGACGAGAAGGATCGCCCCGAGCGTGATGAGCATCCGCAAGAGCTGCTCCCCATAGGAAGGCAGCTCCTCCGTAAGTTCGCCCGCCAGGAGCAACGACAGAGTCGAGACCAACATCAGATCCGTCGGGGCCCGTTCCCGGGTTCTGGCCTCTCACATCGCGGCTGCATAGAGCCGAGCATATCGGAATCCCAGGCCTAGCCGAGCCGCCCTCGCCGGCGTTCCGGCGGGGCCCAGGCCTGCCGGGCCGGTCTACGCCGGCTCCAGATTCCCTCGCAGGTCGTCCAAGATCTTCCGGTGCCGCCGGCAAACGGTGGCCTTGTTGACCCCGAGAACCTCGCCGGCCTGGCGCATGCTCATGCCTTTGAAGTACATCAGCTCCACGAGCTCTTGCTCCTTCTTCCCGAGCGTCTTCACGGCCGCGAGCAGCCGTGAAAGGACCTCGGAGTTCTCTACGTCCTCCCCTTCCTCGGCCCTGGCCTCGGGATCGGAGATGGACCCATCCTCGTCGTCGTCCGGTGACAGGTCAGAGAGGTTGAAGACCATCCCGAGGGTCCGAATGGCCTTCGAGAACTCCTCTGCGGCGCTGTCCATCGTCGCGCCGTGGTCGGCCCCGATGTCGCCCGATTCGCGCAGGTCGTCGACGACCTCATTGCGAAGTGCGCCCTTGCGCACGTCCGGCGGCAGCCAGGTGGACTTGCGGATGCCATCAAAGACCGCTCCCCGAATGCGGAAGTGCGCGTAGGTCGTGAACTTCGCCCCCGACCCCGGACGGAATCGGTGCGCCGCCTGGGTGAGACCCAGCTGGCCGAAGGCCACGAGTTCTTCCCGGTCGATGTGGTCCGGCAGGCCCCGGGCAATCTTCAGGGTCAGCGCCCGCGCATAGTCCAGGTGGGCCGTGATGAGGTCCGAGACCTCGTCCGGCGACAGCGCGGGGGGCGCGTCGTCGTCTTCTTCGAGGAAGGCCTGCTCCGCCTCGAGGTCCCGGAGGTCCCCCACGGAGTCCCCGAGTTCAGCGCCTGAGAACTCACCGTCACTGGCGTCCGCAAAGCCATCGCCCATGTCTTCGTCTTGGAATTCGTCGCTCATCATGGCTGGGTGTTGGGCAGTCCTAGAAGGTCTCGAGGAACATCCACGCGAGGATCATGGCGATCAACCCGACCACGGCCGTGAGGGCCCGCCGGTAGCTCGCCTGCGCATCCGCCGAAGGCTCGGCCACCAGACTAGGCAGTGGCGCCCCCCGAGGAATGGCTGTCTCCGTGTCATCGGAATCGGAATCGGCCCGGCGGATGGGCTCCTCGCCGGCCGCAGAGTAAACGAGACCCGTCGTACCCGCGCGAATGCGGTCGCCATGGCGGAGCTCGACGCTCCCCTTGACCGCCGAGCCATTGACTTCGGTACCTGCGACGCTTCCTAAGTCCTCGATGAAGTGCCGGCCTCCGCGCACCGTGATCTGCGCATGCCGACGGGAGACGCGCGTGTCGTCCAAATCGAGGTCGGCCCCGCTCCCCCGCCCGAGCAACAGGGTTACGTCCTCTGCCGTGGGCAGGTGGAAGCGCTCCGCTTTCTCTTTGGGGTGACTCAACACCGTGAGGGCGGCGGCTCCATCTGTCCCTTCAGACCCGGTAAGGCCAGTCCCTGCGAACCCAGTCCTGGGGAGGGGGCGGGGCTGCTCACTCAGCGTGTCATCGGCGGCTTCCGCGGCGGGGTGGTTGTTTCCGTTCTGCATGGGGTGGGCTGACGTGGTCCCTTATCAGTCTAGGGGGGCCTTGGGGAGACGGCCGGAACCACCTCTGTCCCCTTGCAGGTGATTTCGCCGCGGATCCCTACGGCGTTTTCGGAGATTCCGCCGGACCGCTTCCACGGGCCACCCCCAAGACCCCTCTGTCCACCACCGGGTGGCCTCACGAATCCAAGATCCGGGGCATAATCCCCCCGCTCCTTGGCCGCGGACTGCCCTGCGCCCCTCCTGCCCTTGTTTCCACCGGCTCTCCCAGCTGCTTCCCACCGGGCGCCCCCCCATGCCTGCCACCCGCTACCTCGAAAACACCGTCTCCGGCGAGCGCTACCCGCTGTCCTTGATGGCGCCGAGGGTCCTTGTGGGCCGGGCCACCGACGCGGACATCCGAGTCCTGGACCAAAGCTGCTCTAGACAGCAGTTCGCCGTGCATTGCTTGGCCTCTGGGTTTGAGCTCGAACCACTCTCCGCGAACGTCGTCACGCTGGTTAACGGTGTTCACGCCGAATCGCGGGTGGCCCTCGAAAATGGGACCCAGGTGCGCTTCGCGACTCAGGTTTGGCGGTTCGTGGACACCTCGGGCACCGTGAGAAGCCCCCAGGAAACCCGCCGCGACGGCCCAACGGACACCGAGCAAACCCACCGCGGCTTCAGCACGCCGGCGCCGAGCACCGCGCCACCGATGCCGGTGGAGCGCAATGACGCGACGAGTCCCCCCACCGAAGACCCCTTCGGCGTCGACTCCGCGGAAAACACCCAGGCCTACTTCGACCCGGGGCTCAGCGCCCCGGTGAAGATCGAGGTCCACTCCATCGATGTGTCGGGCGGCGGCGTCATCGGCAGGCTCGAGGGGTCCAGTTTCCGCCTCGACCACCCGATGGTCTCCAGGCGCCATGCCGAGGTGCAGGTCAAGGGCAGCGCCCTCTCCATCCGCGACCTTGGGAGCGCCAACGGCACCTTCATCGATGGAAGTCGCATTCAGGGCTGGACGGCCCTTCAGAGCGGCAACCGCATCGACATTGGCCCGTTCTCCCTGACCGTCCTCGACCGCACCCTCCAGGTGGAATCCCGCCGGGGCAACCTGCGGATCGTGGCCCACGCCCTGACGCGGGACGTTCCCCACAGGGATCAGCCGGGCGAGATGCTGCGCATCCTCGACAACGTCTCCATCACGATTCCCCCGAGGGAGTTCGTCGCGATCGTCGGCCCCAGCGGCTCCGGCAAGACCACGCTCATGAACGCCCTCAGCGCCCGCGAGCCCGCCCAGTCGGGCCAGGTGATCGTGAACGGCGTGGACCTCTACCGAAACTTCGAGTCGCTCAAGGAGAGCATCTCGATGGTGCCCCAAGAGGAGGCGCTGCACGACTCCCTGGTGGTGAGCGACGCCGTCACGTACACGGCCCGCATGCGCCTGCCGTCCGACACCGAGACCGCCGCAATCCAACGGGCCGTCCAAGGCGCCATCGGCGCGTCCTCTCTCTCGGAAGCCCACGCCCGCCAAGAAGTCCGCAGCCTCTCGGGAGGTCAACGCAAGCGCGCAAGCCTCGCCAATGAGACCGTGCACGATCCAAGCCTGCTCTTCGTCGACGAGGTCACCAGCGGCCTCGACGAGGAAACGGACGCGCAGATCATGGCGCTCCTCAGGGCGAGCTCCGAAAGCGGTCGCACCGTCGTCTGCGTGACCCACACCCTCGCGAACGTCGACGAATACTGTCACAAGGTGGTCATCATGGCCGTTCCCGGCGTCCTGGCGTTCTACGGGACACCGGCCGAGTGCCTGACTTACTTCGGCATCAAGAGGCTCAGTGACGTCTACAAGATCCTGAACGACTCCGACGGGCACGAGCTCGCACGCAGGTACCAAGCCAGCGAGTCCTTCGCCCGGCATGTCGGCGACACCGCCGGCGACGCCAAGGCGGCGGAGTCGTCGTCCATGGTGTTCTCCCAGATCGGCAAGTCATTCCGTCAGCAAGCGCCGGAGATCCTGCGGCAGCTGAGGGTTTTGACCTCCCGGGCCAACCGCCTGCTCTTCTCCGACCGCAAGGTGCTCCGGATCGCCGCCGGGCAATGCATCGCCATCGGCCTGATCTTGGCCCTTGTCTATATGGGCCTCGACGGGGTGGTTCCGGGCCCCGACGGCACGGGGTGGATCCCCGCCGCCGCGGAGAAATTCTTCGGCGAGAACTTCGGCAAGCAGAAGTCGCTGCTGTTCATGCTCGGCATTTCTTGCTTCTGGTTCGGCACCAGCAACGCCTCCAAGGAGATCGTCAAGGAGCGCGTGATCTACCGGCGCGAGCGCGACGTGAACCTGCAGATCCCGGCCTATATCCTCGCCAAGCTGCCTGGGCTCGCCGCGCTCGGCCTCGCCCAGGCGGGGATCCTGTTCCTGATCGTGATGGCCTGCTGCGGCATCCCTGGGACGGATCTCTACGTCCTCGTGATCATGATGGCCTCCGTCATCGCCGGCTCCGCCCTCGGCCTGCTCGTCTCCGCCGTCTCGGAGACCCCCGACCAAGCCACGACCCTGGTGCCCATCGCCCTGATCCCCCAAATCGTGATGTCGGGGGTCATCGTGCCCCAGATGCCGGCCCTGGCGGACTTCGTGGCGAACCTCCTGGTGGCGGGCAAGTGGATCGTCGACGCCCTCGTTCCGACCCAGATTCCAGGCAGCCCCGCCTGGGAGTACCCGGGCTTCTCCGCCGTCCTTGGGTCGCTGGTCATCCTCTTCCTCCACTTCGCGTTCTACCTCGGGGCGGCCCTCGTCGTCATGAACGTCCGCGACAGCCGAGGAGGAGCCACCTACGGCGACGGCCTCAAGAAATGGGTCGCTGGGGCCGGCTCACGCCTCCGGGGACGGGGTGCCGGGGCGCGCTGACGGCCCCGCTTCATGAATTCCTGGGCCTTTGCGCGCAACGATCGCCGCGCCGATCCGATGACCGGCCAAGGTCGGCGATTCCCTACCCTCTGGGAGCCCTGCTACGCCCCTTTCCGCACCCCGCACCCCAAAGCCAACAGACGACCATGGATATGACCGGAGGCATTGACGGCCCGAGCGGCGCCGGCGGCGTGGATCCCCAGGACCGCGCGTCGGGACCCGAAGGAACGAGCCGAGCG
>CAJXRJ010000083.1 GCA_913058555.1 uncultured bacterium | reverse complement strand
GGGGATGCCCAGGCCCTGCCTGGCGGCAACACGGCGGGGGGGCCCGCGGCGGGCCTGTCCACCTTCGATGTCCTTCCGTTCCTGGTGGAGCATGCGGACCTGGAGCCCTGGGAGCGCGACGTCCTTGGGATCGTGGCGGCGGAGGCTGAGTACTTCCTTCCCCAGCGGATGACGAAGATCATCAACGAAGGCTGGGCCTCCTTCTGGCACAGCCGGCTCCTCACCGGCGGGCTGCTGGAGGCTTCCGAGGTCGTCGAGTTCGCGGACTGCCACTCCGGCGCCACCAGTTCCGCCCCCGGACAGCTCAATCCCTACAAGTTAGGAATCGACCTCTTCCGGCATGCGGAGACCTTGGGCATGGACCTCTTCCAGCTTCGGTCCGTGCACAACGATGTGTCCTTCGTGGATGAAGTCATGGACGAGGCGTTCATTCGCCGGTCCAGCCTCTTTGTCATGGACCAGCCCGCAGGTCGGGGGCCAGCGCCCATGGGGCGCACGATCGGGACCCGCGAGCCAGGGGAGGTCAAGGAGGCCCTCCTCAAGAACCTGGCATGGGGCGGTCAACCCCGTATCCGGGTGGCGGAGGTCCAGGGCTGGACCCTGCTCCTGGAGCATGTCCACGACGGTCGGGACCTGAAGCTCGACGACGCGGGGGAGATGCTCCGGACGATCGAGTCCCTGTGGAAGCGCCCCGTGGAGCTTCGCACCCAGGAGGGTGACGAGGGCCGCCGGCTCATCTGCAAAGGCGGGGAACTAAGGCTTTTGGAGTCCTCAAGCCTCGAAGATGTATCCCAGGCCGCGGGTGGAATTTCCTAGTCGGCCCATGAGGTCGCCGATCTAGGTCAAGGGGACACCCCGGGACACCGAACACTCCCCTATGGGACCCCTTCATGCGTCTCGGGAGGAGGGCTCGCAGATTCCACCTCCCCCGCAGTCAGCAAATTCAGCCAGTTCAAAGCCTTGCGCACCGCCCGAGTTCCCGGGACTCGAGGCCACGCTTCCGTTCTTGCCCTCGCCTTGTCTTCTCATTCGCGGAGTGACCCGGGCGGACCATCAGGAAGTTGCCTATGACGTGGCCTTCGGCGGCGGTATGGCGGCTTTCGCTTCGCGGCTCGTGGGCGGAGAGGATGCCCTCGTCGAGCTGGGCATCGGCGCAGCCGAACAGGAATCAGTGCTCACCAGGGAGCTCAGCGCCCGGGGCCGTACGTTCGCGACGGTGAGGGCCATCCCGAGGGTGCTGCCCGAACCCCAGTCGTGGATGATCGAATTCGTCGACGATACGGAGCTGGTCAACCACGCCCGGGACGTTCGCCTGCGCGGCCAGATCCTCGAGCGCCTCGTGGAAACCGTACCCCTGGCGATTGCCGCCAAGGACCCGGCGGATGGGTTTCGCTTCACGCTGATTAATCGGTACTACGAAGAGACGTTCGGCATTCGGCGGGCGGACCTGATTGGCGCCTCCGACCGCGACTTCTTCGCGCCGGAGCTGTGCGATCAGTATCGAGCGGCCGATGAGGCAGCGCTCCGGGACGAATCGGTCACGGTCCTCGAGGAGGAGATCGAGACGGCCATTGGCCGCCGCCAGGCCCGAACGATCAAGATCCCTCTCTTCGACGACCAGGGGCGGCCGGAACTCCTTCTGGAGATCATCCAGGACGTGACCGACCTGCGCGCCGCGGTCCGCCAAGCGGAGCAGGCGAGGCACGTGAAGTCCCGAATCCTCCAGGGGCTTGGCGGCGAGATGAAGCAAAGGATCTCGGGGCTGCTGCGGCATCTCGATGCCGCCTCGTCCCAGGTATCCGCCCCGGCTGACGCGGCTGACAGGTCCGACGGTGGCCTCGATACGAACTGGCTCCGCAAAGAAGCGGGGAGCCTGCTTTCGCGCATCGACGAGGCCTTGGATGTCAGCAACCTGCAGGTGCGGGGCAGGGGGGAAGGTTCACAGATGGTCGCTCCCCTCGAGCTCGTCAAGTCAGCGGTGGCGGCGATGTCCAAGGAATCGGAGAGCCGGGCCATCACCTGGTCGATCCTGTCCACCCTCGAGGAGGACGGCGCCGCGGACGCCCGCATCGATGTCAATCCCGAGCGATTGAGCCAAGCGCTCGGTCACCTGATCTCCAATGCCGTTCAGTTCAGTCCCCGGGGCGCGAGCGCGGTGATTCGACTGGGGCTTGATGCCCACCGGAACAAGCTCTGCATCTCCGTCGAGGACGAGGGCATTGGGATCCCCGAGGACGAGCAGCAGGCGTTGTTCGGCGCGTTCTTCGATGGCGGGGCGCCAGTGCCTGAGGGTGAAGATGGGCAGAACGGCTGCGTGGTGGGAGAGGCCAAGGGCCTCGGGCTCGCGCTCTGCCGCCAGCTCGTCTCATCGATGGGTGGAACGATCCAGGTGTCGAGCGAGCTCGGCGAGGGGTCGGTGTTCAAAGTGACTCTGCCCTGGGTTCAACGGGGCGCTGGTGGGGCGCTGCGTTCGCCGACCCCCAAGGCTCCAGAGGCGGCCAATGCGAGCGTTCTGGCCAGCAAGAACAAGTCCTCAAGTCGGCCACAGCCTGCCACGCCTGATTCCGAGGGCTGCGTGGCCCCCGGCCGTATCTTGCTCGTCGAGGACAACCTCCTATCCCAGCGCATCGCGGTGCGGCACCTCGAGGCCCTGGGCCACAAGGTGACCGTGGTGGGTGACGCCAGCGGGGCGGAATTGGCGCTCCGGTCGCACCGGCGATACGACTTCGCTGTCGTGGACCAGGGGCTTGGGGACTCGGAGCACACCGACATCATCCGCCGCTTGCGGGCGCTGGAAGCCGATGGCCCCGACCCGTCGCGCTTGCCCGTGCTGGCGCTCTTTCCGGGGGATCCAGCGATCGACGCGGCCGCCCTGGAGGCGGCCCAGCGCGTGAGCATGGAGGCGGGCGCCAACGCGTGCCTTTCCAAGCCCTTGCGCCCCGAGCACCTTTGCAAGGTCTTCGCGCGACTCGACCGCCGCTAGTGGCTGCGACAGGGTCCCCAAGGGGCCGATGCATTCCAGGGAGTCACCCCATGGCTTGCATCGGATGCCTCGCCCGGCGAGGCTTTGTTCCATGGCTATCGTGCATGAGCTCTCTTGGTCCACGTCGCGCGCCCGAACCTTCTCAGGATGTCGGCGTCGTTACTACTTCGACTACTACCTGTCCTGGCTGGGCTGGGGCAGCCGGGCGGACCCGGAAAGGCGCCAGGCCTACCTCCTGAAGAAGATGACCCGCCTGCCGATGTTCGCCGGGGACATCGTGCACCGGGGCATCGCGGAGTACTTCGCTCGCCGGGACCAGGGCCTCGGCTGGAGCGCCGAGGAAGCGATCGCCTGGGGCACCCAGGAGCTTCGTCGGGGCTACAAGGAATCCCGTGACGGCGGATGGAAGGCGAAACCCGCCAAGTCCATTCGGCTGGCGGAGCACCACTACGCCGAGGAGCGGATCTCGGAGGAGACGGGCGCCGCCGGGGACTACGGCCGCCGCTATGTCGAACGAATCGCTGCCTGCTTTCGAACCTTCTTCGAGGCGCCTGCGCTCGACGGGGCCCGCACGTCTGACCCGGGGGATTGGCTCGCGTGCGAGGACATGAGCACCTTCGATCTATTCGACACGAAGGTCTTCGCCGTGCCCGACTTTGCCTACCTGGAGCGGACCGCGGAGGCGGAGCCGCCCGTCCGAATCATCGACTGGAAGACAGGGGCGCCGAGCGATGCGGATCGGTTCCAGCTCGAGGTGTACGCCTTCTACGCTCGGGAGCGCTGGGGGATTCCCACGGAGCGAACCACTGCCGCGGACGTGTATCTCCAGGAGGGTGAAATCTCGGAGGTCTCGGTGGGGGACGCGGAGCTGGAGGACGCCCTATCCCGAATCGAGTCGTCCTTGGGTGAGATGCGGGCCGTGCACTTCGATGCTGACCGTTCGAAGGGGGACCCAGGGGACTTCCCCATGGTTCCCGAGAACGAAGCTGCCAGGCACTGCTCCAGCTGCAACTACCGCGAACTTTGCGACAGGGCATAGTTCCGGCCGCCGGGCCCCGGGGCGGGTAGACTCCCCGTGGCCCATGCAGGTTCCCCAGGTATCGATACTGATCCCCACCTTCAACGGCGAAGGGGACCTCGCTCGCTTGATTCCAGCGCTCGATGCGCAGGAGTTCGACGGGCTCGTGGAGAGGCTTGCGATCGATTCGTCGAGCAGCGATGGATCCGTCCAGATGCTCCGGAAGGCTGGTTTCTCCGTCGAGGTGATCGAGCAGAGTTCCTTCGGTCATGGGGCCACGCGCAACGCCCTCGCCGCCAAGGCCCGGGGCGAGTGGCTCGTGTTCTTGTCCCAGGACGCGACCCCCATCGGAGCGGATTTTCTTGCGCGGCTCGTGGGGGCCGCCAAGGCCGATGGAGTCGCCGGTGTGACCGCGCGGGTCCTCCCGCGGGACTCCGATGACGCGCTCACTGCCCGCACGGTTCTCGAAGCCCCGGAGGGCTCAGGGAGCTCTGACGAGCGGCGGCTCAGGGGGGGCGTAGGCGCCTTGGCCCAGATGTCGGGCAAGGAGCGAGCCGAGATCCTGCGATTCAACAACGTGGCCAGCTGCATCAGGCGATCCGTGATGACCGCGCTGCCGTTTCCTGAGGTTCCCTTCGGAGAGGACGTGGCGTGGGCCGCCCGGGCACTTCAAGCGGGTTGGTCGCTGCGGCACGAACCGTCAGCCGTTGTCGCCCACGCCCACAGGTACGGCCCTGTGACCGCCTACGCGCGGTATCGGAGCGACGCCGCCTTCCACCGTGAGTTCCATGGACACGCCGTGCGGAGCTCACTCTTCTCGTGCTTGAAGGGCATCGCCTTTGAACTCAAGTCCGACCTCGCGTATGTCCGTAGGACTGGATCCGGATGGGCCTCGCTCCTCCGTGCTCCTTTCCTGCGAACAGCCCAGGTCATGGGCCAATACGCCGGTAGCCGCGGCGGGCGCAGGGCCTGGGCAGAGGCCCGGGCCAGGGGAGCCTTCGAGCCCATCCTGCCGCGCCCCTAGACGCCGCGACTCCGCCTCTCCCCAGAATAGAATTCCCAGTCCCCGCACTCGATCATGACGACACCCAAGGAACCAGGCGCTTCGCGCGCCGAAGGCCCGCACGTTTCCGTGCTGATGCCTACCTACCAGGGCATGGAGTTTTTGGCCCGTGTGTTCGACGCCCTGAGCGCGCAGGTCGTGCCGTTCGAGTGGGAGATGATCGTCGTGGATTCCAGCTCCTCCGATGGCACATGGGAGTACGTGGGGGAACGCCAGGAGTCCTTCCCGGTGCCGCTGAAGCGCGAGCGGATCTTCGGCGTCGAGTTCGATCACGGGGATACGCGCAACATGCTCGCGGCACGCTCGCGCGGCGAGTTCTTGGTTTTCCTGACGCAGGATGCCATTCCCGCCTCGGAGAACTGGCTTGCGTCCGTCATCGCGAACTTCGAGGACAACTCGGTGGGGGCGGTGACGTGCCGGAACATCCCGCGCCCAGACGCTCAGGTGCTGACCAAGATCTTCAGCGAAGGGGATATGGGGTACTGGGCCGAGCGGCGCGAAGTGCGCTTGCCCGCCCCGGACGAGTACGCCGCCATGGGGCCCCATGAGAAGAGGGGGCTCTTCAACTTCAACGACGTCGCTTCGGCTTTCCGCCGTGAACTTTGGGAGAGGCATCCCTTCCCGCGGACGCCCTTTGGCGAGGACATCCTGATGGCGCGGGCGTTCCTCGAGGCGGGCTACACGGTGGTGTACGACAGCGACGCCTGCGTGGAGCACAGCCACGACTACGGGGCTGAAGAGACCCTGAGCCGATGCCGCGTCGATGCCGAATTCAACGCCGAGTGGCTGGATCGGATTTGCATTGGGTCCGCCAAGGATGCGGAGACCATGACGAAGCGCCTGGCGGCCCAGGACGCGGAGGCCATCGACGCCATGGGGTTGGACGCGAAAGAGGCTCGCGAGCTCAAGGCGGAGAGCGTCCGCTTGCGCCGTGCCACATTCCAGGGCCTCTACGAAGGAAGTCACTCCAAGCGTCGCCGCCCGGGCTCGCGCATGCTCGAGAGCGCGAAGCTCACGCTGCTCTACGTGGTGCACGGCTTCCCCCCAGAGACCTGGGCGGGCACCGAGATCTACACGTACAACATCGCCAAGGAGATGATGCGCCGCGGCCACGACGTCGCGATCCTGACGCGTTCACCCGGACAGGATGGCGACCCCGAGTTCCACGTCCGTGAAGAAGAGTTCCAGGGGTTGCATGTTTACCGCATGACCCACCGACTGGATCACCGGTCGCTGGAGGAAAGCTACCTGAAGCGCGGGCCCGAGCAGGCCTTCCGGCAGGTCCTTGACGCGGTGCAGCCCGACGTCGTGCACTTCCAGCATCTGATCCATCTCTCCGCCGGGCTCGTGGACATCGCCGCCAACCGTGGCCTGGCCACGGTCGTGACCTGCCACGACTACTGGGGCCTTTGCAGCCGCGTCCAGATGATCCGGCCCGACGGACAGATCTGCCCGTCCAACATGGGATCGGGGTGCTTCCTTTGTGTGAAGGAGAAGGGGCTCGCCCACGTGGAGCGGGCCGCCAAGCTGGACCGAGCTGGTGGCGGCGTCTTCGAGTCCATCGCAGGATTCGTGGCCGGGACCAAGGTCGCGCCGGAGAGCGCGAGTCACCGGGCCGAGGAGTACGCGGCGGTGCGTGCACGGGAGCGCATCGTCCCCGCGGCCTACGCCCGGGCTGACCTTCGCATCAGCCCGAGCCGGTTCCTGCGTGATACGTACCTCGCGAGTGGCGCCTTTGAGCCCCACACGTTCCTCTTCTCCGACAACGGAATGCGGACCGACCATGTGGCGGCCCTCGAGCCGAGCGCCGACACCGGTGGGAAGGTTCGCTTTGGGTTTGTCGGATCCCTCGTCTGGTACAAAGGCGGCGAGGTGCTCGTGAAGGCGATGGCGCGCCTTGGGGCGGAGGGGCTCAGCGATAAGGTGCACCTCAACGTGTACGGCGGCTTCGATCCGGAGAACGACGAACACCACGCGCGGCTCAAGGAGCTCAGCGAGGGCGCACCCATCACGTTCCACGGGCGCTTTGACAACGCGCGCCTCTCGGAGGTCTACCGGGAAATCGACGTGCTCGTCGTGCCCAGCGTCTGGTACGAGAACTCCCCGATCACCATTCATGAAGCCTTCCTCACGGAAACGCCGGTGCTGGCGAGCTCCATCGGTGGCATGGCGGAATTCGTTCGGGACGGTGTCGATGGACTGCACTTCGACGTCGGCAGTGAGGAGGACCTCGCCGCCAAGATGAAGCGGGTGGCCACCGAGCCGGGCCTTCTGGAGACGCTTCGCAGCGCAGATTGGATGCGCGTCAAGACGATCGATGAGGACGGTGAGGTGATGGAGGCGCGCTATCGCTCCCTCGCAACGGTCCTGCGGGACGCCCCAGGGGACGATGGCCCCCGCTGGGAGAGTCCCGCTGAGAATGCGTCCGAGCGCTCTGGGACCGTCGAGAGCCAGGGCCCGGGAATCGTCCTCATGCGCCCTGGGTCTGCCCTTGGCTTCGACCTTGGCGCCGCGGCCGGGGGCGCCATGCGCCTCGAGGTTGACCTCCTGTTCCTGGCCGGGGAGACCGGGCTGGCCCTTGGCGGGACCGTGGAATTCTCGGACGGAACACAGGTGCCAATCCCTGACCATCTCCCCGGTTCGGGGCCCCTTCGCGATTCCGAAAAGTGGACCGGCCAGGACGATCGTCACGAGACGGCCAGTTTCCAGGTGCCCCTTGGCGCGGCGCCCAAGACAATATCCCTCCGCACTGGAGCAGGTCAGCACCTTCGGGTGACCCGTGTGGCGCTCTTCGAGGCGCGCGAAGAGTCCTCAGCTCCCCCAGGCGACCCAGTTCCCTCCTCCTGATGCTCATGTCCCGGCCCGATCCCGCCGACGTCCGCAAGCGACTCCTCGTCGATGCGACCCCGCCGCTCACCGATTCCGAGCTGCCGCGTGTGTCCATTGTCATTCTCAACTGGAATGGCAAGCATCACTTGGCGCCCTGCTTCGACACCCTCAAGGCCCTTGATTACCCAGAGGACCGCTTTGAGGTGGTGCTCGTAGACAATGGCTCCGATGACGGCAGCCAGGCGGAGATGCGCGCTAAGCACTCCTGGGTTCGACTGGTGGAGAACGCCACGAACGCGGGTTTCAGCGCCGGATGCAATCAAGGGGCTGAAGTGGCCCGGGACGGCGAGCTGGACCCGGAGATCCTCGTCTTCCTGAACAACGACATTCACGTCGACAAGGGCTTCCTGCGGGCCCTTGTGGCTCCCATCGTCGCCGGCGACTGCGCCTCGACCACGGCAAAGATGTTCTCGTGGGACGGCAAGGTCATGAACTCCTGTGGTGGGGGCATGAACTTCCACGGCATCGGGATCCAGCGCGGCTATCTGGAGGAGCCCCAGGCTGCCTACGATGAGCCTCGAAGGAGCCTCTTCCCCTGTGGCGGCGCGATGGCCATGGACGCTTCGGTGTACTTTGACATCGGTGGCTTCGACGAGGAGTTCTTCGCGTACTACGAAGACGTGGACCTCGGCTGGCGCAGCTGGGTCATGGGCCACGAGGTTCGCTACGTACCGGACGCCGTGTGCTATCACCACCACAGCAGCACGAGCGGTCGCGTGCCCGTCTCGCGGCTGCGGGTGCTGCAGGTGCGAAACCCCCAGCTCGCCTGCATCAAGAACTACGGCGACGACCTCTTGAAGCGCGTCCTGCCGGTGATGCAGGGCCTCGCTTTCCGCCGTGGGTTCTCCAAGATGGAGCTCGCCGACGACCAGGCGTATCGAATCGAGGCAATGGATACCCTAGGACGAGACACCGTCCGATCGCGTTTCGTGAACAAGCTCAAGAAGCGCGTCGATTCACACGATGCAGTGAATCGCATCGCCGTCGCGGACTTTGTGGCCATGAACGACGTGTTCGGCCGCTGGGATCACTGGATGGCCCGAAGAAACGAGATTCAGAGCCGTCGCAAGCGGCCCGACGAGGAGATCATTCCACTGTTCCTAGACCCGCTTTGGTGCATCGAAGGAGACCAGGCTTATGGCCAGCTCCAAGAGGGCATGGCCAAGCTCTACGGCCTCGACGAGTTGTTCGCTGGGCTCACGACCCTCGAAGGAAAGACAGGGGCCTGAGATGAAGTTATCCATCGTCGTTCCCGTCTATAACGAGGAAGCCACCCTCGCTGAGATCGTTGGCCGCGTCCTTGAGCAGCCCTTCGATATGGAGATCGTCCTCGTGGACGACGGTTCGAAGGACCGTAGCCGCGAGATCATGGCGGAGCTCAGCGAGCGCCACCCTGAGATCCGCTGCATTCACCACGCCCAGAACAAGGGCAAGGGCGGCGCCCTCTCCACCGGCTTCGAGGCGGTCACAGGTGACGTGGTCCTCGTGCAGGATGCGGACCTTGAATACGACCCCTGCGACTATTCCAAGTTGCTGGCGCCGATCCTCGAAGGCAAGGCGGACGTGGTGTACGGGAGTCGCTTCCGGAAGGTTCCGGTGGGGCGGGTGCATGCCTTCTGGCACACCCACGGCAACCGCTTGTTGACGCTACTCAGCAACATGTTCACCGACCTGCACCTCTCCGACATGGAGACTTGCTACAAGGTCTTCCGCTCCTGCGTCGCAAAGCGTCTCGACATTCAGTCGCGCACCTTTGCCGTGGAGCCTGAGGTCACCGCCAAGATCGCCAAGATGGACGTCGTCATCTTCGAGGTGCCCATCAGCTACAACGGACGCGACTACCACGAGGGCAAGAAGATCGGCCTCAAGGACGCGTTCATCGCGCTCTGGGCCATCGTCCGATGGCGCTTCGCCAAGCTCCCCGACGGTCCACCGATCGAAACGGTGGGCAAGGGGCAGCCGGTGGTGCCTGCCGCGACTAAGTGAAGCTCGCGCCCTTTGACTCGTAGTACGCCTTGAGGTCGGGGCGCAGCGTCTGGACGAACTTGCGCCAGACCCCGCCGCTCCAGTTGCGTCCCGGGGCACCGCGGCGCCCGTAGTACTCGGCGGCGACCGCGTCATGGGCGGCGATCGATGCGCGGACTTCGTCGTCCGCGGGGTAGCGGCCCTTCGACCACACGGCCGTTGGGTCCATGCGGGGCCGCTTGTCTGGGCGCCCCTCCGGTCCACCTTTGGGGTGGCCGACGCAGAGCCCAAAGAGGGGGAAGACCCCGTGGGGAAGGGCGAGGAGCTTGTCGACCCCCGCGATGTCGTTGCGCAATCCGCCGATGTAGCAGGTCCCCAGGCCCTCGGATTCAAAGGCGAGCGTGAGGTTTTGGGCGAAGAGGCTCCCGTCGACAACGGACAGAAGGAACGTTTCCGTGCAGGGTGCGTAGGACTGGCCGTGGTCGAGGGCAACCAACTGATGCCGGCGGGTATCTCCGCAGACCACAAAGAAGGCCCCGGCCTCCGCGACCTGGGCTTGGCCGCCGCTGAGTTCGGCCAGGCGGGCGCGCTCCGTGGGGTCCGTGACCTGGATGAGGTGGTAACCCTGGATCCAGCTCGATGTGGCGGCGCACTGGGCCGCCGTGACGGCCCGCTCGATGGTGGTGTCCTCCACCGGGACGGCCTCGAAGGCACGCACCGAGCGGTGATCCGACATGGCCCCAAGGACGACCTTGGCGACGCGGCTTTGGCCCTCAATCGGTGGGGACCCGTCGGTGGGGAACCCGTCGGAAGGATGCTCAGCCATGGTGTGTAAGGGGCGGCCTGCTAGACCTTGATGGGTGGAAGAGCTTCGTGTTGAAGGGCGGTGACGACTGCCACGTCTGTCCTACCCATGCGCGCGAGGGCCGCCTGCGCTGAGGCCTTCGCGAGCTCAGGCGTGTTGTTCTTCTCGGACAGGTGGATCAGGAAAACGGTGTGCAAGTTGGGTCCCACAAGACGCGTCAGCATGACGGCCATCTGGTCATTAGAGAGATGGCCCCCTGCTCCCTGGACACGCTCCCGCAGGCTCTGGGGGTAAGGCCCGTTCTTGAGCATCTCGGGGTCGTAGTTGGCCTCGAGCATCAGGACGTGGGGATCGTGAAGCGCCTTCGCCACCTCCTCACGGGGTTCGCCCATGTCGGAGATCAGCGTGAGCCTGCGCCCGGCGTGCTCGATGCGGAAGGCCACCGTCGGCTCGCAATCGTGGGGGACTTTGGCCGTCGTGACGATGGGGGCATCTGTTTGGGATCCATTGAGTGCGAGCACGGTGGATCCGCCGATGGGCAGGTCCTTCTTGTCCGGGGCGCGCGAAACCGATCGGTGGAGTTGGATCTTCGCGGCGCAGTGAAGCGTGGCCCCGTGACGCTTCGCGATGATGCCCGCGCTCCGTGCGTGATCCAAGTGCCCATGGCTCAGGAGCACATGATCGATGGCCTTGTGGCCGATGCGAGCTGCCTCGAGCCTCGCCGTCAGGGTACGGATCGGCAGGCCCGCATCGATCAAGACGACGGCGCCACCAACCCAAAGGAGGGCAGCGTTGCCGCGGCTCCCCGAACCGAGGATCTGTAGTCGCATGCGTCTAGGCCTGGAGTGATCGCAAAGGGTCGTCAGATCGTGCGGCGGCGCTGTGGCAGTCCTTCGAGGGGGCACCTGTCAGGTGAGTCCCCGGAGCGCAGCGCAAAGGCCGCAGATGCCGTGCCGCTGCGCGAAACGATGGGACCTGTCGATCCTGGGCGCTTGTGGGCCGGGCATGGCCCACCGGGGCCGTGCCGCGAGGCGCAGCTGGAGCTGTCCGTCCAGCCGGCCAGGGATGGGGCGACCTTGGTCCCTACTCGATTGAATTCGGCGGGCCAGTGACTTCGAGCACAACCGCCATCTTGACGAGGTCTGCGAAGCTTTCCGCTCGCATCTTCTCCATGACGTGTGCGCGGTGGACCTCGACGGTCTTTTGGCTCAGGCCGAGGTCCGTGGCCACGACCTTGTTGGGCTTGCCGGCCACCACCAGTTCGAAGACCTGGGTCTCACGGGCCGTGAGGCGTGACGCGCGACGCTCGATGTCCGCGCGGTCGCGTTCGGCTGCGCGGTCGACATTGTCTTCCTGGAGCGCTTGCTGGATGCGCTCAAGGAGGACCTGGTCGCTGAACGGCTTCTCGATGAAGTCGAATGCGCCCGCCTTGAGGGCGCGAACGGCCATGGGGATGTCGCCGTGTCCCGTGATCAACACCACGGGTGGCGCAAAGCGATCGTGACCGAGCTTTTCCATGAGCTCGAGTCCGGAAAGGCCAGGCATACGCACGTCGAGGACGATGCAGCCGGGTCGCTCGTTGTCATAGGCCTCAAGGAAGCTTTCGGCGGAGGCGTAGGTTTCCACTCGGCGTCCGACGGATCCGATCAAGAAGCCCAGAGAGTCCCGCATGGCGGGGTCATCGTCGACGATGAAGACGGTAGGGAGCGCATTCATCGGGGCATTGGACCTCTTCGGAGCGGCAGGGTGAAGCGAAAACATGCGCCGGGTCCGTGACGCTGCTCCTCGGCCGTCCATACGGCCGGTGGGGACGCATCGAGCCAAAGCCTGCCGCCGTGGGCCTCGACAATCGAGCGCCCAATGGTGAGGCCAAGCCCGAGGCCCTGGCCGGTGGCGGAATAAAATGGCTCGAACAAGTGCCGGGCGGATTCAGCTTCGAGTCCAGGACCGTTGTCCTGGACGCTCGTTTCAACGAATAGGTGGTGCGCAGCGGGGTCGTCCCCTGATTGAGGTGGAACGAAGGGCTCCCCTTGGGGTCCCGACACGATGCGCGTGGACACCAGGACCTTGGATTCGACCCCCTCTTGGCCCTTGGCCAGCGCGTCCACAGCGTTGAGGAGCAGGTTCATCACGACCTGCTCGATTTGGATGCCGTCCACGACGACGGAGTCCTCATCGGCCTCAAACCGGGTTTCGAGGGTGATGCCGGACCGTGCGCGGGACTGATTCGTCAGGGCCACAGCGTCTGTCAGCAGATCAGAGAGGACAAAGGCCTCGCGATTGTCCTCACTGCGGCGTGAGAACGACCTGAGGCGCCGGATGATCTCAGAGGCGCGTTTGCCTTGATCGACAATGGACCTGAGGGCGCGAAAGACCATTTGGTCGTCTACGCCGCGCTGCTCGAGGAGCCGCACGCATCCGTTCGCGTAGTTCACGATTGCGGCCAGGGGCTGATTGAATTCGTGGGCGATGCCAGACGCCATTTCCCCGAGGGTTGAAAGGCGCGAGACGTGGGCGAGGGCCTCGTGGTGCTCGCGCTCGCGTCGCTCGGCAAGCCGCCGGGCGGAGAGGTCCCTGACGAAGCAGTAGAACGACCCGCGGCCTACGTCGGAGTAGCGGCAGGAGAGTTCCACGAGCGCCGTCTCGCCGTTCATTCGGTCCAAACGAGCTTCCCCGCGCCAACTGCCGGCGGCGCGGATCTCCTTGTAGCCGAAGGCCTGCAATCCATCTTCAGCCTCGGGAAACACGCGGCAATCGCCTCTGGTGACGATCTCGTCCCTCGGCATGCCCACAAGTTCGGAGTATGCCTCGTTGCAATCGACAACCATGAGCTGCTCGTCGAGGACAAAGATCCCGTCGAGGGCCGACCTTGAGACTGCTTGGTAGAGCTCCGCGCTCTCGCGGAGGACATCGTTCTCTTCGATCTCATCGCTAATGTCGCGCTCGAGGCCCATCACGCTGACGATGGAACCGTGCTCGCTCATCCCGACGAGGCTGAATCGCAGGTGCCTGATGCGTCCAAGGCGATCGATCTCGACCGTTGTTTCATCGCGGACGTTGAAGCCCCTTCCGGCCAGGCGCTCGAGACGTCCCCGGTCCTCCAGGAGCCAGAACCCGGGGAACTCCTTGGGGCGGCGACCCACCACCTCCTCGGCTTCTGGGACGTACAGGCGTGCCTTGAACCCGCCGTTGGCCTCGGAGAAGCGACCTGTTTCCATGATGGCGGCGGCAAGCGCAGATGGCGAAGCCTCCGGCGCCACCGGCGCGTCCAGGGTGATACACCAGATGGCATCGTCCGTGAGGGACATCAACTTCTGGTATTGGCCCTCTACCGCCCGGAGCCGGGCTCCGATTGAGCTTGGATCCACGGCAGGGCTCGCCGACGGAAGAGGAGGTGCGAGCTCTCCTTCTCCGGCGATGACCTGGGGCGGATCCGTCTTTTGCGAGTCAGTCAAGGGGGCCTCGTGAGGCAGTGGGGCAGGCGGGTCCCATGGCGGCGGGCCCGTGGGGTTCACTCGATCCATTCCGCGATGAAGACGTTCGTTTCGCCGGGCTTCGTGCCGCCGCGGTTGCTTGAGAACGCGAGGAATCGACCATCGTGGCTGAACATCGGGAACGCGTCGAAGTAAGCGGACTGGGTCACGCGCTCCACGGCGTTTCCGTCAAGATCGCAGAGGAAGAGATCGAAGTTGAGCGCGCCGCCGGGGGCGTCGTGGTGGTTGCTCGAAAAGATGACCTGCTGGTCGTCCGGCGTGAAGTAAGGCGCGAAGTTCGCGCCGCCGAGGCTGGTCACTTGCTTGCGGTTCGAGCCATCGGGTGAGATCGTGAAGATCTCCATCTTCCCGGGCTTCACCTGCCAGCGCTGGAAGTCCTCAAGGTAGCTCGCCTGCTCGGCAGCCTCCTCGCCTGGCGTCCAAGCCGTCGAGCGAAAGACGAGCTGGCGTCCGTCGTGACTGAAGAAGGCGCCGCCGTCGTAACCGAGCTCTTCCGTGACCTGCTGAAGGTCTCCGCCCTCAAGGTCGCACGTCCACAGCTCTAGGTCTCCCGAGCGGGTGGACGTGAAAACGATCCGGTCGCCGCGGGGCGACACGGTGGCCTCCGCGTCGTAGCCGTAGCCGTCGATGAGGACTCGCTCGCTGCCATCGGAGACCCCGGCCACGTAGATGTCGTACTCCGGCCAGATCTTCCAGGTGTAGGGCTCACCCTTCGCGGTATTGGGCTTGTCCCACTTGGGGCAGCTTGCGTGGGAGCTCTGGGTCGATGCGTACAGCACCTCCTGATCCCCCGGCATGAAGAACGAGCAGGTCGTGACCCCTTGACCGTTGGAGATCGGGCGCATGGTGCCATCGGGGCCCGTGGCGTAGATACGGTCACACTTCCCTTCACCGTCCTCGGTGATTTGCAGCGAAAGCCGATCGTCCGCGAAGCTCCAATAGGCCTCGGCGTTCTGTCCGCCGAAGGTGAGCTGCCAGAGGTTCTTGAAGTGAGTCTCGCCGGGCTCGATGAGTTCGTTCTTCAGCACCGCGTTCGGGATCGGCGAGATCGCCGGAGCTTCCTCGGCGTCCTCGAGTGCCTTGGCGCTCTCGTCATAGGCGCAGGAGGAGAGCGCCACGCCGGCGGCCATGCTGGCCAAAAGGAGCGAGGGGTTGCGCAGCGCTTGGAGGCTGGCGGTCGGGCGGGAGAGTGCGGTCTGGGTCATAAGTCGGGGAATGCGGCAACGGGCCATTCGATGGCCTTCTAGTTACGGGGATCCGTCGGGGGATGTTCCGTGCCTGGTACAGGATCGTACCCGCCCTCGCAAAATGGCTGGCATCGGACGATCCTCCAGGCAATCAGTGTGACGGCCTTGATCGGGTTCATGGTGCGCAGCGCCTCTTCGGCGTACGCACTACAGCTCGGGGTGAATCTGCAGGAGGGTGGGGTCAATGGCGAGATGACCCTGCGGTACACGAGGATCGGCACTAGGAGAACCGAGGCGATGCTCCGGGATATCAGCCGTGCGAGCGCCCGCACCATCAGGTCTCACCGAATTGATCCTGGCCGAGGTGGGTTCCGGGACTGTCTCTTATACACATCTGACGCTGCCGACGATATGCAG
>CAJXRJ010000082.1 GCA_913058555.1 uncultured bacterium | reverse complement strand
AGATCATGCCTAGTCTCGTGGGCTCGGAGATGTGTATAAGAGACAGGAGTTCCACCACAGGCACGCCGTGGGATTGGCCGCAGAGATCCCAAAGGGCCGTGTCGATGGCCCCGAGCGCAGCGATCCGCGGGCCGCGCCTTGCCACGTCCGGGAAACTCCTTCCCCGGCCGAGGGCCAGGTCCGCCCGGGCGCCGCAGTACATGCGCTCCCAAGCTTCCGTAATCCGGCGCGGGTCACGCCCGATGAGGGCCGGGCCCAGCTCTCTCTCGACAAGGGTCACAAGGGAGGCGCAGTCACCGGCACTGCCCACGGCAGCTTTCGCCTCGCCAAAGCCCTCGAGCCCATCGTCCGTCCGCACCGTCACGAGGACCGCGTCGAACGTTCGGAGTCGTCCGAAGTCAGAAGTGTGTTGACCCGCTTCGGGGATAGGCGCGCGGAGCCAGCGCGCTTCGATCGACGCGATTTTCATCGCCCAATGAGGGGCAGGAGGGTCTCGGCAGAGGTCTGCACGAGCTGGGAGTAGAAGGTCTCGCTCAGGAGGTTCGATCCATGGTCTTCGATGAACTTCCGCTGTTCCTCGGACACACCGGTCGGGTTTTCGTCCAGCGCCCCGGGGAATGGATTGGCGGGGGTGCGATCCACAGGTGCACAGAATTCGATCGACAGCGGCCCGTCGTACCCGATGTCCTTGAGCGTCGCCACGATCGCCGGCCAATCGAGAGTGCCCATGCCCGGGGCCATGCGGTTGTTGTCCGCCACGTGAACGTCCGCAAGGCGCGGAGCCGCCCGGCGAAGGGCGCCCAGCACGTCGTCCTCTTCCATGTTCATGTGGAAGAGATCGAGGCAGATGCCGCAGTCCGGCCCAACGGCCTCGGCGAGGGCCAAGGCCTGGTCGGCTCGATTGATGAAGTAGGTCTCGAAGCGGTTGATGGGCTCGATGGCGATCGTCAGGCCGTAGCTCCGGGCGTGCTCGACGCATTCGGACACACTGTCCACCGCCCAGCGCCACTCGTCCTCGGGCCGCCCCTCGGCCACCACCAGTCCGACGGTTCCGGGTACCACCGACAGCTCTTCGCCGCCAAGGTCCCCCACGAGGGAGACGCAGTCTTTCACATATTGGATCGAGGCCTCGCGCCGGGCGCTGTCAGGAGTGATCAGGCTGCGCCCCTCCATCATCAGCGTGACGCCTCCAAAGCAGCGCATGCCCGCCGCCTTCAGCATCGGGCCAACGTCCTTTGGCATGAAACGATCCGGCTCCCCCGCGATCTCGAGGGCCGTGACGCCCGCGTCGGCCGCCCGGCGGATGGCCTGATCGAGCGGCTCGCTCCGCATCCAGGTGTGAATCGCAAGCTCCATGAAGCAGCGCCTCCTCGGCGTTGATGACGTTGACCCTTCGCGGGTCCGAATCGGAAAGTTCCGGTGGGAGTGTATAGGCCTGGCGCGATACCGCGCCCGATCAATGTCAAGCGCATCGGGACGGTTCGCACCGGACATCTCGTCACAGAACGCGGGCACCGGCCGCGCGATTCGCCCGAGTTGCCAGGCTTGCCGAACGGTCTGCGCCGGATTGATCGCTTCATGGACCATCTTTGAGCAAAGCCTGCGCGCTTTCCTATTCTCGGTGCCATGACCCACGCGCGCGCTTCGTCCTGGATTCCATTCATTCTGCTGAGCCTCGCCTCCATTGCGGCGGCCGCTCCCACCACCCAAGACGAACTCGCGGCATACGCCTGCGCAGCTTGTCACGACGATCTTTCAGGAGCTGGGCTGCGAGCCGCACCGAACCTGGCACTGACGGTGCCCCTCATGCAGGAGGGTTATCTGGAGGCCTACCTCCAAGAGCCACACTCGGCACAAGGGATGACGCGCATGCCGGACCTCATGGGCGGCCTCGATCGGTCCGAGCGATTGCAAGCGGCCATGGAGCTTGCGGACTTCCTGAAGGGCGAGGCGGAATCGCCCGCATCCGGGCCCGCGGGGTCCGCAGCCCTGCGGGACCGCGAGCCCTCCGCGAAGCTTGGCGAGAAGCTCTACCACCGAATCGGCTGCGTGATGTGCCACGGCGCCCGGTCCCCCAGCAAAGGCTCTTCCAAACTGCCGCCAAGGACCGCGGAGATGCGCAGCCTCGATCACGTTCGTGTGAAGTACACGGCGGAGGGCCTCGCTGCATTCTTGGGTGACCCCCTCGCCCACCGGTCGGCGGGTCTCATGCCGGACATGCAGCTGAGTCGGACTGAAGCCGCAGATCTCGCGGCCTACTTCGCGCCCATTTCCCTGGGACCAGGGGCTCGGCGAATCCCCCTTGCGGGCTCCCGCGAAGCCGGAGCCAGCCGATTCGAGTCCATGGGCTGCGCCAACTGCCACGGCGGGATAGTCGATGCGCGCGAGGGAGCATTGGCCAAGGCTGTGGCCGAGCCGATCGCAAACACAGACGCCGGCTGTTTGTCCGCGACGCCGCCCGCCGGGGTCCCCGACTACCGCTTCGACGAGGACACCCGCGACGCCCTGAGGACGGCGATAGCCCTCATGAGCGCGCCGCTCTCCTCGTCCGCGAAGATCGACCATTCCCTCGGGGCCTTCCGCTGCACCGCGTGCCATGTGCGAGACGGAAACGGCGGCGTGCCCATGGAGCTGGACGCGTTTCTCGAAACGAGCGA
This sequence comes from uncultured bacterium, assembly GCA_913058555.1. GTDB lineage: Bacteria > Planctomycetota > UBA1135 > UBA1135 > Saltatorellus. Next base: position 13,187 of record CAJXRJ010000082.1, on the reverse strand, counting down.
GCCCGATCTTGGGGACCACGCACGCCGCCCGCCGCAGCTCACCGGCATCGGCGGCAAGCTCCGTCGCACGTGGATGGAGCGCGTGCTGTTCGATGGCGCGTCCGTACGGCCCTACATGGGGACACGCATGCCGATCTTCGGCGAGGGAAACGTGGGGCACCTCCCGGCGCTCTTCGCCGAGGTGGACGCGCAGCCCGCGATCACGTTCGCCAAGCCGAAAGGCGATCAAAAGCGCGAGTACCACGACGCCGCCCGGGAGATGCTCGGCACCACGAGCCTCGGCTGCGTCACCTGCCACGCGTTCAACGCCAAACCCGCCCCCACCTTCCAAGGCATCGACCTGATCACGTCCCCCGATCGGCTCCAGGAGCGCTGGTTCAGGGATCTGCTGATCGCCCCGCAGAAAACCCTGCCCGGCGTCATCATGCCCGAGTCTTGGCCCGGCGGCGTGGCCTTGCACGACACTCTGCTGGACGGCGACACCGACAAACAGATCAACGCGATCTGGGACTACCTGACACTCGGCCGCAGCGCCCGGGACCCGAAGGGGATCGCGCAGCCGCGATGGGACGTGGACGTCGCGGACCGCCCGAAGGTCTACCGTGGACGGAGCCGCGTCGCGGGCTTCCGCGGCATCGCGGTGGGCTTCCCCGAGGGCATTCACTACGCGTTTGACGCGAACAACGGTGCCCTTGCCGCCATCTGGCGTGGGGACTTTGTATCCGTCAACTGGAACGGTCAGGGCGCTGGGGATTTCAACCCGCGGGCCCGCGCTGTCGAGCTTGCGCGGGACGTGGCGCTGCTGGAGAAGGTCGCAGGCAACGCGCCGTGGCCCCTGCGCCCCACCATGACCAAAGAAGCGCCGATCAACCCAGATCCCACCTACCCACGGCAGCACGGCTACCGGTTCCGGGGCTACCACCTCGGGAAAGACGGCACCCCCACACTTCGGTACGCCCTGGGGGATGTCCTGGTGGAGGATCGCCTGGTGCCCATCGAAGTGAAGGGGCAAAAAGCCCTGCGCCGGACCCTGGTCTTCGAAGCGAAGTCCCCATCGGCCGCAACCTTCCGCGCCCTGACCGGCACCATCGAAAAGCTCGGCCCGGGCATCCACCGGGGAGGAGGCCTCTCGGTCACGACCTCCGCCGGCGAAGCCCGTCTGCGCCCGCTCGCGGAAGGGCAGGAATTGCTGCTCGATATCGAACTCCCCCAAGGCCGCACTCAGCTGGAGCTGACCTATGAAATCGTCAATTGACGCCCGCGCCGCCGCGGCCCTTGCCATCGCACTTGGCCCCGTGGCCTTCGCCCTCCCCGTGGAAGACCTCGGCGCCCGCTGGGGCACGGAGTCCAAAGAGCGCGCCTACTACCGCGTTGTGAGCCTGCCGATTCCCGAGGAGCTCGTGGTCGAGGCCGGGGCGTTCGCGCAGATGCCCGATGGTCGCATCGCCGTGGGAACCAGGCACGGCGACGTGTACTTCGTCACCGGCGTGGATGACCCGAAGCCGGAGCCCACGTTTGAGCTCTTCGCGAGCGGCCTCGATGAGATCTTCGGTCTCGAACCCATCGAAGGGGGACTCCTCGTGACCCAGAGCTGCGAGCTGACCCGCGTGACCGACAGCGATGGCGATGGCCTGGCCGATCGCTACGACACGGTCTCCGACGTCTGGGGCTACGAGAACTACCACGAGTACGCGTTTGGCTCGGGTCCAGACAAGGAGGGCAACGTGCACGTGGCCCTGGGCCTCTCGTACTCCTACGAGTCCCGCGCCCTCTTCCGCGGCTGGGTGCTGCGCGTCACTCCGGAGGGCGAGACGATTCCGATCGCGAGCGGCTTGCGAAGCCCCGGCGGCCTCGGGCCCAACGAGACGGGCGACCTCTTCTACATCGAGAGCCAAGGGCCTTGGAACTCTGCGTGCAGCCTGAAGGCGGTGTCCGAGGGCAGCTTCCACGGGCACCCCATCAGCTTCAACTGGTATCCGTTCGCGCCGAACCTCGGTGACGCGCCCCCCACACCGGAGTCCGGCGGGCGCCTCATCGATGAGATGAAACGGGTCCCGGAGCTGACGCCGTACGCGGTCGTGTTCCCCTACATCCGCATGGGGCGCTCGATCATGGGCTTCACCGTGGATCAAACGGGCGGCAAGTTCGGCCCGTTTGAGAACCAGATGTTCCTGGGTGACTTCAGCCTGTCGCTCATCATGCGAGCGACCACCGAGCAGGTGAACGGTGTTTGGCAGGGCGCGTGTTATCCGTTCCGCGAAGGGCTCTCCACGGGGCTCCTCGACGTGAACTTCACCCCTGGCGGCAACCTGCTCGCGGGCGGGACCAACCGCGGCTGGCCCGTGCGCGGCCTCGAGCCTTTTGCCCTCGAGCGCCTCGAGTGGACGGGCAAGACGCCCTTTGAGATTGAGCGCATTACGATCACAAGCGACGGCTTCGACGTGCGCTTCACGCTCCCCGTTGACCCTAAGATCGCCGCGGACCCAGCCACCTGGGACATGGGCACCTTCACCCACATCTATCACCAGGGCTACGGCGGCCCCGAGGTTGACCAGACCGACCCCAAGGTTCAATCCGCCGCCGTATCCGACGACGGACTCACCGTTCGTATTGTCCTCGACACCCTGAAGAAGGGCCACGTGCACGAGTTTGACCTCGTGGCGATGCGCAGCGCGAAGGGGGAAGAGCTTCTGCACCGGGACGCTTACTACACGGTGAACGAAGTCCCCGAGGGTTCAGGCGAGACCGCAGCGTCGCCAACGACCGGGCATCCCGTCCCGGAGGACCCGCGCTGGCTCACCTACAGCGCCAAGAACGCCACCGACGCGTCCCCCCACGTGGTTTTCCTGGCTGGCGACCAGGAGTACCGCAGCGAGGAATGCGTCCCGATGCTCGCGCGGACCTTCGCGGAGAAGCAAGGAATGCACTGCACGGTGCTCTTCGCCCTCGACGGCGATGGCAACGTCGACCCGACCGCGAAGATCAAGTGGCAGGACAAGACGGTCGAGCACAACATTCCGGGCCTCGAGTACCTCGCGAGCGCCGACGCCGTCGTCTTCTACACCCGACTTCTCTCGCTCCCCGAGGATCAGCTCGGTCACATCTACAAATACCTCGACTCCGGCAAGCCCATCCTCTCGGTTCGAACGGGCAACCACGGCTTCATTGACTGGGACTACCGCCCCGCCGGGAAACGCATCCGCTTTGGGGAGGACCTTCTGGGCGGCGCATTCAAGGGTCATCACGGACGGTGGAGTCAGGACTCCACGCGCGGCATCCTGATCGATGGCACGTCGAGCCATCCCATCCTCCGCGGCGTGGACGACGTGTGGGGTACCACCGACGTGTACCGCACCTATCCCGAAGGGGGCTCGCTCCCTGACGGATGCACGGCACTGCTCATGGGTCAACCGCTCACAGGACGCAGCCCGACAGATCCACCGAACCCGGACCTGATCGCCCTCCCGGTGGCGTGGACCACCCGTTGGAAAGGTGCGGCCGGCAAGGAGGCCCGCGTCTTCAACACGACGATGGGGAGCGCCGAGGACTTCGAGTGCGAAGACGTGCGCCGCCTGCTGCTCAACGCCCTCCTCTGGGGCATGGGCCGTGAGGACGCCATCAAATCCGACCTGGACGTGGGCATTGTGGGCGACTACGCGCCCCGTGGGAGCGGCTTCAACTACGAGAAGCTCGACGTTCGGCCGCGGCCACCGGTGTACTTCCGCTAGGAAACACTTCAACGGCCGCCCCCACACCATGAATCTCCCCAACGCACTTATGACAAGACTCTCCCTACCAGCGCGGGCCCTCACAGGCATGGCCTTGGCGGCCCTTAGCGCCGTCGGTTTCGCGTACCCCGCGGCGCAAGAGATGCCCCGCGAGGACGTGGTCGACGTTCCAGCGATGACGGACGGCCTTTGCGTCAGCAACCTGTTCCAGTCGAACATGGTCCTCCAGAGGGACAAGCCGATCCACGTGTGGGGCTGGGCCGACGAAGGGCAACAGGTCCTGGCGGAGTTTGGCGACGATTCCGCGGGCGCAACTGCGGACGCCTCACGCCGGTGGATGATCACCCTCCCGGCGCGCCCCGCGAGCAGCGAACCCCAGACGCTGACGATTCACACGCTGAAACTCCACGGGGGGCTCGAAAGCGTTGCGCTTGAGAACATCCTCGTGGGCGACGTTTGGATCCTCGGCGGCCAGAGCAACATGGAGTTCGAGGTCGCGAAGGTCGAAAACGGCGCCCTGGAGATCGCATCAGCCAATTTCCCAAACATCCGCGTCCTGACGGTGCCCTTCGGGAAAGGCACCGAGAAGACCGCGGACGAGCAGCGCAGCTTCCCGAGGCTCCACGAGTGGAGCGACTGGTTCGGGCGGCACTTCCGCAAGGGGGACTGGGACGAGTGCACGCCCAAGATCGCCGCTGAACTATCCGCCATCGGCTACGCCTTCGCCCGCCGCGTGCACATGGCGAGCCAGGTTCCCATCGGGGTCATCGATATCTCAAGGGGCGGCACCGCGGCCGAGACCTGGGTGCCGCTGGCGACCCTTCGCTCGATGGAAGGGCCCGAGCTGCAAGCCAAACTGGCGGACTGGGACTCCCGCTCCGCGTCATGGGACCCCAAGGCCGACCTGGAGCAGCGCATCACGCGCCACCGTGAGCAGGTCAAGAAGCTCGAAGCCGAGGGCAAGCCCATCCCCACGAAGCTCGAGCTGGAGCCCACGGATCTCCTGCCCGGCCCCAGCGCCGACATGAACTTCCCCGGCAACTGCTACGCCGAGATGATCGAGCCCCTGGTGGGCTTCCCGGTCAAGGGCGCCATCTTCCACCAGGGCTACAACAACACCTTCGACGGGATGGAGGGCGTGCGCATATACCTGGACGTCCTGCCCGAGATGATCCGCGCATGGCGCAGCGCCTTCAACGACCCAGAGATGCCCTTTGGCATCATCTCGCTCTGCACTGACGGTTATCCCCAAACCCACGACGACCACCTCGAGAAGATGCTCAACGCGGGTATCCATATCCGAGCGGCGCAGTATCAGGTGTTCCTGGACATGTGGGCCGGCGGCGACCGCAACGTCGGCTTCGCGAGCACCTACGACCTGCGGCGGCGTTGGTACCACCCACAGGTCAAGATCCCCGCGGGCGAGCGCATCGCCCGCTGGGCCCTCTCGACCCAGTACGGGTTCGGGCGCAAGCTCCTATGGCAGCCGCCTGCGCTCCTCGATTTCACCGCCGGTGACGGGGCGCTGTCCCTGCGCCTCGACGCCAATGTGGCCGACCCCGAGGACGGTGCCATCGAGGGTTTCTTGATCGCCGGAGCCGACCGGCGCTTCCAGCCTGCCACGGTCAGCTATGTCGAGACCGGCAAGGACGACCGAGGCCGGCCCCGCTTCGACCGCAAGCAGCTCGTACTGACGAGCCCCCTCGTCGCTGACCCGATCCACTTCCGTTACGCGTGGGGCCGCAACCCCCTCGGGAACCTGCAGGTCTCAGGCAACAAGGACCTGCCCTTCGCGACCCAGCGCAGCGATGACTGGAACATGGGCACGGTTCCCTTGGGCGTGCTCGAGGAGGAGCCCACGGGCAAGCTCACGCGAGCCCAGCGCGGCCAGGTCCTGAGGGCCCTGCGGGCGGAGGACCTTCGCCGCAAGGTGGCCGAAGCGAAAGCCGTCCTCGAGGCCCAGCCCAAGTCCAAGGACTAGCCAGCGCTCCGCGGACCCTGGACCTCCTCCAGGGTCCGCGCGAGCCAAGCAGCGACCACGCAAAGGGCCGCAAAAGCGAAGAGCGGCGCCCCTCGGCCTCCGAACTGCGCCAGGACGCCGAAGCCACTTGCCGCGGCCAAGACGGCGCCGATCAACGTATTGGACACGGCGGTGTAGGCGGCCCGCTGCCCCTTGGGCGCCATGTCCACAAGGTGAGTGGCCCGCCCGATGCGCACGCCGTGGTAGGCGTTCATCAGGATGAACATCGCCGAGGGTAGGACCCACCCAGGGGCGAGCCAGTGGGGAGCAAACTGCGCGGCCCAAGCGGTCAAAGCCAGTGGCGCGGCCGCCATCCATCCGCTCCACATCAGGACCCTGCGGCTTGAGCGATCCGCGAGCCGTCCCCAAAGGGCCGAGCTCAGAACCGCCGCCCCCGAACTCGCCAGGACAAAAACCCCCAGGGTTCCGAGGGCCCGGGGCGTGCCTTCCGCCGTCACCAAGAACGGTGGCGCGAGGGCCGTGGGCAGCAAAGCCGCGCGCACCAAACAGAAGCGACGGAACCGGCGGTCCTTCAGGAGCCCCATGGACGACCGAAGGCTCAGTGGAGGCTCACCAGACTCGCGGCTCTCCTCCGGCGGCGCCTCACGGAGCGCCAGCACACATAGCGCCGCGAGGAGCCAGAGGAGCGCTGCGATGGCAAGGGCCACTGCCAAGGAGGCCGTGGAGAGGGGAACGACGTTGGCTGCGAGCAGCGCCCCGAACCCGAGCACCGCCGCCGCGCCGAGGGACCCGGCGGTCCCCGTGGCCGCGCCGCGCGAGCCCCGCAGGAGCGTCGCCCCCTGTAGCGGGCGATAGCTCACCGAGCAAAGGGCCCGAAAGACCGCAAACACACCAAGGAGTGCGACGATCCCCCAGGCTGAAGCGACCCGATGTCCGGTCTCGCCTCCCGGCCACGCAACCCAGGCCATGCCCGCTACCGCCAGCGCCTGCCCCGTGGCACCAAGGGCCCAGAGAACTTTCTTCTTCGGCGCTGCGTCCACGCGCCGGGCCATCGCAAGCTGCGGCAACAGGGCCCCGGCCTCACGAATGGGGACCAGGAGGCCCACCGCAGAGGCGGGCGCCCCGACGCTCCCAAGGATCCACGCCAGCACGAGCTTGGGGTCCACGAGACCGTCGCCCGTTTTAGTAAGCGCCAACGCTTGCACGTGGCGAAGAAAGTTCCGCGGCTGGTGTTCGACCACCTCTGCCGGCAGCTCCCCCCCATCCCGGAGCGCCTCCTTGCTCACGAGCAGACGGTAGATTCGGTCTCGCATGCTAGGGCGTCATGCGAGACCTCGATGTCGCCTGGGACGGCTCAGTTGAAGCTAATCTCCAGGCCATCCGTGAAGTTGGACCCGAGGCCCACCCCGTCGCGGTGCCACGCCTGGAAGTTCCACGTGTCCCCAGCCAACACCGTCACGGTACCGTTGCCCTGGGGAATGTCCGTGAGGTCGAGGGCGAGCGAGATCGTGCCCGCTCCGCCCGTGGGCAGAATCTCACCGGCTCGGTTGAAGCGTCCGATCGCTCCGCCCAAGCAGATGTTGCCGTTGCTCGTGCCGCCGCCCATGGGAACGAAGCCCTGGGTACGTGATGTTATGAAGATCCCGAACTGGCTCGGGGGGAGGCCATCAGCGGTCAAGGTGACGTCGTTCGCCGCTGCGGAACTCGACCCCACCGCAGACATCACCCCCGCCGTGCCCGATGAATTCACCACGCCCGGGCAGTAGTTCGATCCGAGCGTTTGCTGAAGGACGGTGACGATGCAGCCAGCCGCACCGTCACTGACCACGTCGATGTTTCCGCCCACCATGGCAGGGACGCCAGCCACAAAGGTCTTTGAAAGGTGCTCTGCGACAAAATCCGCGGGGGTCTCAAGCAGGAAAGCAAAGGTGGCCCCCGGGTTCATATCCACGGTCGAAAGGTTGATCGGGTTCCCGCCGCCGCCAAAGACGGCCTGGCTCGTCGCATCGATCGTGAGTGAGACACTGTTCACGATGAAGAACGGTTCGAAAGAGGCGCCATTGGTGACAAGAATGGTCACTCCCGTCGCCGGCCCGGCAAAGCAGCCGACGCCATCGTTGCCAAGCGCGATGATCTTCGAGTTGTCCAGTAGCATCGAGAAGCCGTCGTCGATCTCGAAGCGCTGCTGCCCGGGGAGTTCGGGAATCTCCAAGGGGGCCGGTGCATTCTGAATGACGACTGAATCGCTGATCGGAACGTTAGGGGCGATCGTCGTGACGGTCGAGTTCGTGAGATCCCAATTCGCTACGTCGAACATGTCGTTGCTAACGGCACCAGTCCACACGATGTCCGCGAGGGCCGGCGTGGAACCGCCAAGGATGGCGAGCATGGAGGGAAGAACGGTGAGGCTTAGCTTCATAGGAGAGTCAATGTGCAGGAGGGCGCGTATGCGGAGCAGGCCTGCGCCTCGACCCTTCAAAGCGCTGAAGTGTCATTCCGGGGCAGGGCACCGCTGAGGATGCTGTGCCCATCCTGCCACCCTCCTGGCAGATTGCCTAGCCGGGCATCGGGCGAACCATCGCTCCCCCCCGCGGCGCTGCCCCCAATTCCAAGCATTCCGTGCCCTGGGCGCCGTTACCCTGTGGCTATGAAGGTCCACCCTGCGCTGCTGATCGCCGCCGTTCCGTTCGTCCTTTCGGAGCCTGCCACGTGCCAGATTCGATGGACCGGGGCCGTGAGCCTCGACGCCTTCGATGAAGCCAACTGGGACCTATCGCAGTCCGCGGTTACGTCGATTGAACCGGGCGTGTCCATCGACGACGACGTGATCATCCAAGGCAGCGGCGTCAGCGTTGAGATCCCCCCCCTCACGGGCCAGGGCCGCTTCGAGATGGCCAGCGGGCGCACCCTCACCTTGGATGGAGCGCGCATGTACGCGGTGGATGACGATGGCTTTGGCGCAGGACCTGGGGCCGGCGTGGACGTCCTCGTGCGCGGCGGCGGGTCGTTTGAACCTTACTTCGCAGCGAGCAACACTCGCATCGACATCGACGCCACCAGCACGGCGATCCTCGGCGGACCGGGCAACCCCCTGAACGTATCCACCGCCAACATCGTTCTCGGCGCGGAGCTGCGCTTCACCAGGGAGACTCCATCCGAGTTCCTGAGCGAACATCTCCCCAAGATCACCGTCGCGGGCCTTCCCGCATCCGTCGGCCAGAACCTGACCGTCACGGGGGACGGCCAGACGGGCTGCATCGTGCGCGCCACACAAACCGTAGGCGCAGACCGGGACGACGACCTACTCACCGACGATGACGAGGCCCTCGTCTACTTCACGGATCCGGACAACCCCGACACGGATGGCGACGGATCCCCCGATGGATTCGAGATCGCCCTTGGGCTCGACCCACTTGATGACACGGTCCGCGCGGATCGGCCCAACATCGTGTTCATCCTCGTCGATGACCTGGGCTGGGGGGACCTGGGTGTGCTCTACCAAAACGCCCTCCCCGGTCCCAAGCGCTTGCGCACCCCGAACCTGGACCGCATGGCCCAGGAGGGCGTCCGCCTATCGAAGCACTACTGCCCGGCGTCGGTGTGCGCGCCTTCCCGCGCCTCGCTCCTCACCGGGGTGCACCAGGGTCACGCAACGGTCCGTGACAACCAGTTCGACAAGGCCCTCGAGTCGAACCACAACCTCGCGACGACTCTCAAGCGCACCGGCTACGCCACCGCCCACATCGGAAAGTACGGCCTGCAGGGCGCTGGCAACAACCCGGCCGCTTGGCCCGCCTACCCCACCAAAGTGGGTTTCGACACGTTCTACGGTTTCGTCAGGCACGGGGACGGTCACAACCACTACCCCGCCCACGACACGCCAGCGCGGCCCCGCAAGGAGGTCTGGTGGGATGACCAGGAGGTATCGAGCGGCCTCGACCGGTGTTACACCTCCGATCTTTGGACCGCCAGGGCCAAGGCGTATGTCCAAGACCACGTCGCGAGCCAGTCGGCGCAGCCGTTCTTCCTCTACCTCGCCTACGACACGCCCCACGCCGCCCTCCAGCGACCCACCGGCCCCTATCCCCAGGGCTCAGGGGTCACGGGCGGGGTGCAATGGACGGGCGTGCCCGGCGCCATGATCAACACGGCCTCGGGTACGGTCGACTCTTACGTCCATCCGGACTTTGCAGGGCAGGGGTGGACGGAGGGAGAAGAACGGTTCGCGACCATGGTGCGCCGCCTCGACAGCGGCATCGGTGACCTCCTCGACACGCTCGTCGAATTGGGTCTCGACCAAGAGACACTTGTCGTGCTCACCTCCGACAACGGCCCGCACACCGAGTCCTACGTTCCGGGCGTCGGTTACCAGGCGAACGCTTTCGACTCCTTCGGTCCGTTCGACGGCGTCAAGCGCTGTTCCTGGGAGGGCGGACTCCGGGTGCCCACACTCGCGTGGTGGCCCGGCACGATCCCCGCAGGGCGCGAAGACAACACGCCTTCGCAGTTCCACGACTGGATGCCGACCCTCAACGAAATCGGAGGCTGGACCACCCCGGCCCGTTCTGACGGGGTTTCGCTGATGCCGCTCCTGACGGGAAACGGATCACGGGATGACGGGATCGTCTACGTCGAGTACAAGTCGGGCTCCAGCACACCATCGTACGCCGAGTTTGATGCCAGCCACCGCGGCCGCCGCCGCGGCCAATCCCAAGTCATCTTCGAGGGCGGCTACAAAGGCATCCGCGTGGACATCCAGTCGGCCACCGCGCCGTTCGAGATCTACGACGTCGACGCGGATCCCCGCGAGGCCAACAACCTGGCCCAGTCCTCCCCGGCGTTCGCCGCGTTGGAGGCCCGCATGCGCGAGCGTGTCCTTCAGCTTCGACGCCCGGAGCCGTCCGCACCTCGGCCCTATGACAGTGCCACGGTGCCAGCCGCCTCGCCGGTTCCCACCCGATCGGGCCTGGAGTTCGAAGCCTTCGAAGGATTCTGGCCATGGCTCCCGCAGTTTGAGGCCCTGTCGCCTGTGGCTAGCGGCACCGCCAACACGCTCGATGCCGCAAGTCACCTGACGCGCCCGATCCACGGGGGCCTCACCTATGACGGTTTCCTGCAGGTCCCGGCCGCGGGCGATTGGACTTTCACCTTGGAGTCAGACGGCGGCGCGATCCTGCGCATCCACGACATCCGTGCCGTAGACGGGGACGCGAGCTTCCACGGCCAAGGCGGCGCGTCGGCGTCGGGAACTCTGCGTTTGGCCGCGGGACTGCACCCCGTCCGCCTCTCCTACCGCACAGGAACGGAGCCCCCTGAGCTCCAACTTCTTTGGAGCGGCCCCGGCACCCCCGAGGCCCCCATTCCCGCCGCGGCTTGGCGTCGTATCGACACTTCGGTGGGCGACGCTTACTGCCCCGGACAGCCCAACAGCACCGGCGCGCCAGCACAGCTCTTCATCGAAGGCTCCGCGGTCCTTTCCGCCAACGACATCACGCTCAGGGCGGAGTCCATCCCCCAAGGGAGCTTTGGATTCTTCCTCGCGGGCCAAACCGCGGGCCTGATCCAAGGTCCCGGGGGAAGCCAAGGGGACCTCTGTCTGGACGGCGCCATCGGGCGCTTCATCGGCCCGGGCCAGGTCCTCGCCGCCGACGCCGCGGGTAAGTTCTCGCTCGCTGTCGACCTGAGCCGCGTCCCCACCCCCACGGGCACCACCTCGGTCATGTCGTTCCAGACGTGGCACTTCCAGGGTTGGTACCGCGATACCAACCCCACGGCCACGTCCAACTTCACCGAAGCCTCCCGCGTCACCTTCTTCTAGTTCGTTACGGAACAGCATCCGAACTGGCCAAATGCATGGAGGGGCGAGACGGCCCTCGCCGTCTCGCCCCTCCTTGCAGTTGGCCGGTCGATGCCGCCATCAGGATCGAGTCTTACTGGAACGCCACTTCAAGGCCGTCCGTGAAGTTGGAGCCAAGCCCCACGCCGTCCCGGTGCCAGGCCTGGAAGTTCCAGGTTTGCCCGGCCATGATCGTCACCGTGCCGTTGCCCTGCGGGATGTCGGTCAAATCCAGCGGAAGGGAGAACTGTCCTGTCGCCCCACTGCTCACGATTTGGCCCGGCCGACTGAAGCGCCCGATCACGCCGCCAACGCAGAGGTTGCCATTGCTGGTGCCGCTCGCGCCGGGCACAAAGCCCTGGGTCATCGACGTGACGAAGATTCCAAACTGGTTGGCGGGCAGGCCGTTGGCACCGAGGGTGAAGTTGTTGTCCGCCGCCACGAGCGAGCCGCTCGCGGACATGCTCGAAGGGCCGCCCGAGGAGTTGGCATTGGCCATGCAGTAGTTTTGACCGATGCCGCCCGCGGAGGAGAAGCTCCATGACTCGATGTCGTGGTTGCGCGGGTTGCCGGCGCCGCTCCCCGTGAAGCCAACGTAGGCCGACGTACCACCGATCAGGTCAAGCCCGCCCACGGCCGTGCCGCTGTCAATCCAAGTGCCGCCCGAGTTGAAGTCGTATGGCGTCGTGATCACGAGGTTGCCGTTGAAGTAGACCTCCAGGGTGCCGGGAACGTAGAGCACACGAACCGTATGGGTCACGCCGTTATCCACCTGGGTTCCAAGCGTCGCGCTGGAAGCGCGCCCGATCGAGTAAGCCTCGATCTGCTGGTTCTCGGCATTGCCGCCCGTATGGATGCTGATGTGGTTGTCGTCCGGGTCACGAATGGGGTTCGCGGCCGGCTGGTTGTCGTTCCTGTAGTGGTCGATTTCGATGGCGATCGAGTTGTCGATCGACTCCCCCGCAGCCGAGCTCACGAAGAGGCCGTATCCACAGGCGGAAGCATGGCGGCCAATGGCGTTCGCACCGGTCATGCCGTTGTACCCGGCGACCAGGTCGTTCTGGATGACGAACGCCATCCCGTCCCCGTTGCCGGTTCCGTTGATGTTGAACTCAAAGGTCGTATCGAAGCCGTTCACCACGGAGACCGGCGTCGAGTACCAGGCGGCGCCCATGTTGTCGCCGCCCGTTCCGATCTGGTCATGGACGCGGAGCACGGGCCCGATGGCACCCGCTTGCTGCTTCAGGTTGAGGCCAGCGGTGGAAGTGAAGTCCGCGTAGGTGAAGGACTGTGCTGAAGCCGGCGAAGCGAGGAGGCCAATCCCAAAGAGGGCGCTGGCGGAGGTGGTCGATGCACGCATCATGGATTTGGGGAAGGGCCCTTAGGAGAGAAGGGGAGGCAAGAGGACTTGGAAGTCGGGTCGCAGTTTAGCGCCCGTTGCTGATCCCCGTCCCCAGCCGTGAAGTGGACGCCCCCCCATCGCAATCCCAAAGGGCACGGCCCTTCGGGCAGCGCCGCTCGTATCTACACCTGGCGTCGGCAGAATGCCCCTGACGCCCAGCCCCGGGCTGGGCCGCTACCCCCGGGAGCGCGCTTACCGGCCCCTGACCTGCTGGATGCGCTGCCACTCGACGTCCGAGCC
>CAJXRJ010000081.1 GCA_913058555.1 uncultured bacterium | reverse complement strand
GAGATCATGCCTAGTCTCGTGGGCTCGGAGATGTGTATAAGAGACAGGGGCCGACCGACAGGGCGGACTGTGCGTCGGTGTGGACGGTGCGAAAGGTCGATGGATCGCCATCGCCCTTGGCTCCGAGGGGTCGTTCGGGAGCGCGATCCTCGTCGACACGCTCCAGGAAGTCCTGGACGCCTACCCCAAGGCTTCGGCCATCGCGATCGATGTGCCGATCGGTCTGCCGACCCAGGGAGCCCGGGCCGCCGACCTCGAGGCGAAGATGCTCCTCGGGCCGCGCCGCGCGACGGTCTTCCCCGCGCCCCCAAGGCCTGTGCTCGAAGCTGCGACCTACGCGGCCGCACGCACGAAGGCCATCGAGCTGACCGGCAAGAGCATCTCCGCCCAGAGCTTCGCCCTGCGTCACAACATCCTCGAAGCCGAGCCCCTGTGCGCCAACCGCGACGTTTACGAGGTGCATCCCGAGCTCGCCTACCGCGCGCTTTCGGGTCGTGTGCTGCTCTCCAATAAGCGCACGTGGAATGGCGCCGTCGAGCGCCAGGAGGCCCTGGCATCCGTCGGGATCCATTTGCCGGCCCATCTCGGTTCGGCGGGCGCCGCGCCAGTGGATGATGTGCTCGACGCTGCGATCTGCGCTTGGTCCGCTCGGCGCATCGCCGCCGGGGAGGCGGAGTGCGTCCCCGCGGAACCGGAGCTCGACGACAGCGGCCGCCCGATGGCGATCTGGTTCTGAGCCAGGGCCCCGCGTTCGACAGGTCGCAGCCGTAGGTCGTGGACCGCTTGAGCTGAGCCGCCGGCTACGGCAGGCGCCGCTCGTCTTCGCGCGTGACGACGCTCATCAGGTGTTTGTTGCGCTGGTTTTCGCGCCAGATCTCGCCCGTCATCCAGCGTGGCTCCATGAGCCCAGACTCCCACGACTCGAGTTTTTGGAGCATGCCCTCGACGCGTGTTGGGTGAGCGCCGGACACATCCGAGCGTTCCCCAGGATCGCTCGCAAGGTCCACGAGAATGGGCGGCCGCCGGGTGCCGTCTTTCTCGTCGATGCGAATGAGCTTCCAGTCCCCATCGCGGTAGGCAGCCGCGACCGCGCGGCGCCAGAAGAGCTCCCCATGGACCGGGCCCCTGGCCTTGGATTCAAGGAACGGCATCAGGTCCACGCCGTCGCTGGGCAACGCATCGACGCATTGCGCCGCTGCGGCGAATGTGGGGGCAAGGTCCAGGCTCGAAAGGCAGCCGTCGAACTGGCCTGGCGCGAGCCGGCCCGGGTAGTGCACGACGAAAGGAACGCGGTGCCCACCTTCCCACTTGGATCCTTTCATCCCACGCCATGGCCCGTTGTCCGAAGCGTTGGTTGTCGCGCCGCCGTTGTCGGACAGGAAGACGATCATCGTGTTGTCGGCCATGCCTTCGGTTTCGAGCGCACCCCGCAGTCGGCCGACACCTTCATCAAGGCACGCCACCATCGCCGCGTACTTGGCGCGGCGCGGATTCTCGATGGACGAGAAGCGCTCCAAGAGGTCCGGCCGCGCGTGCATCGGGCTGTGGGGAGCGGTGTACGACATGAACAGCATCAGAGGCTTCGCCGGGTCGCGCTCTTCGATGTAGCGCACGCCTTCATCCGTGAAGGCGTCGGTGACATAGCCGAGGGACTCCTCCGGTAAGACCTCGCCGTCGCGCTCGATCCGCTGCTGTTTGGATGGCGTCTTCTTGTCGATGGGAAAGTACGAGCGGGATCCGCCGAGCAGCCCGGTGAAGTGATCGAAACCCATCGCATCGGGGCGGCTCCCTGGCTTTGATCCCAGGTGCCATTTGCCCACGAGGCACGTTTGGTAGCCCGCGCCCTGGAGGTCCGCCGCGAACGTGCGCGTCCCGGGCAGGAGGCCCTCCCCCGAGCCGAGGTTGGCTTCGAAGCCGCCGCGTTGTTGGTAGACGCCGGTCAGGAGCCCCGCCCGGGAAGGGGCGCAAACCGATGCGCTCACGTGGGCGTCTGTGCACAGGACTCCCTCGCGGGCGAGCCGGTCGAGGTGGGGCGTGGGAATGTCCTCGCATCCGGTGAAGCCGAGGTCTGCGTAGCCGAGGTCGTCACAGAGGATCAGGACGATGTTGGGTGGGGAGGCATGTGCGGCAGCCGGGGGGTCCCATGCGACCATCGCTTCCCCTGATTCGGGTGCTTGGCAGCCCCAATTGGCGACTGCGATCAGGGCGAGCGGGAACCAGATGGGGGATCTGCTGTGCATGGTCTAGGGGGGTGATACGGTCTGGCTGTTCGGAGCCTCATCTGGGGCTTGGGCGGAGAGCGTTTCGCCGCAGGACTCCCGGACTCAACCATCATGACCCATTGGCTCCACCCCGTGCTCCCCGTATGCGCTGCCATCGCCTGTGCATCGCTGGCGCGGGCGCAACAGGTGCTCTCGCTGCCGCTCGATCGTTCGCCGACGGTCTTGAGCCCCCGGGGTGACCACGTCGCGGGTCCTGGGCTTTCGGGGGGCGCTGGCCTTTGGGTGCCGGGCGGCGGCTGGGAGGAACTTGGCGGCCCCGGGGGCGCCGCCATCGCCGTTTCGAATGACGGGGACGTGGTGCTTGCGAACGGCGTTGGCGCAGGGGCTCTCTGGGTTCGCGGCATCGGCTGGGGCTCGCTTGGGTTCGTGGGAGGCCAGCGCGGCATGGCCTTGTCGAGTGACGGCAGGTATGTGGCCGCGCAATCGGACCCAGGGGGCGCCCGCCCCTATCTGTGGGACCGGCAGACCGGCGCGTTGACCAGGTTCGAACTCCCGTCCGGCGCGGACCGCGTCGAGGTCTCCGCCGTCTCCCTCGGCGCCATCCTCTCGGTCGGGACGGCTCATTTTCCCAGTGGGGTCTCGCGGGCGGCGGTCTGGGACGCGGTGGGGGAGGCAACCCTCGTTGCGCCACCGGGCAGTACGGGCTCTGCCGTGAGCGAAAACGGGGAGTGGGGCGCGGGCGCGATACCCAGTGTTTCTGGAACGGTGCCCTTTCGCTGGAATCGTTCCATCGGCCGGATCGATCTGCCGCCCCTGGGGTCCACCGGCGGCTTCGCGACCCACGCTGCGCTGAAGGTCTCAGACGACGGGGCGTTGGTGATCGGCAATCGCGCGGCGGCGGGGGCCCAGCCGGAGGGATTCGCCTGGACACCAGTCAACGGGACCCAGTCCTTCGCGGCTTACCTACAGTCCGAGGGCCTTGGCGACGTCGGCGCATTCACCACCGTGGTGTCGGCTGCGGCGGACGGCCGGCGGTTCCTGCTGGGCGGTGGCGCGCCCGCGGCGCCTGCGCGTTTCTTCAACGTGGATGCCCAGGTGTCCTCGTCCTACTGCGGCTCGGGTTCTGTGAATTCGACGGGAGCCGCCGGGGCCGTCTACTTGCTCGGCGCCAACAGCCCCGACCTGAATGGGCTCTTCCTGCGCGCGACGGGCCTTCCCGCGGGCGTCGCCGTGTTGCCGCTGGCTTCCAGGGACGCGGCGATCCTCCCCTTAGCGGGAGGCTCAGCGGGGACCCTTTGCCTCGGGGGCGCGATCGGTCGCTTCCCCGTGTCGCAAGGGGGGCCGGGGGGCACCTTGGAGGTGCGCGTGGACCTCCTTCAGATCCCCACAGCCCAAGGACCGGTACCGGGCCTTTCGGGCCAGACCTGGCGGTTTCAGTGCTGGTATCGAGACCCCTCGATGGGCGGATCAAATTTTACGGACGGTACCCGGGTGCTTCTCGACTGAGTCCCCATGTCGCTGGGGGGTAGGCCTTGGGGGGTGCCAGGCAAGGATCCAGTACGGAAAGCCCGAGAGGCGGTGCGCCGACGCGGTGGCTAGCCCGGGGGGCATTCCCATATCGCGGGAAACGACCTCTCAAGGATCCGGTCGATCCGGTCGAGGAGGAGGCAGACCGCCCGCGGTATCCGCGGGGTGCCCTCACCTCGATCCGAAAGAAATCAACATGTCGATCCGTACGCAGCTCGCCAACTGGCCCCTCGCACTCCTAGCACTTGGTGCCGCGGCCTGCTCCTCGACCCAGGCCTCTGTGGAGGTCGAGCCGTCGATGGCTCCCTACGACGTCGCCGTGCGGTCGGGCCAGGCCTACACCATGGTCATCATGCGCCGCGGGCCCGCCCAGGACGCGATCGACCGCGCAGAGATGGGTGCCCTGACCCAGGCGCACATGGACTTCACCGCGGAGCTCGCCGAGGGAGACCTTCTCTTGGCTTCCGGCCCGGTCGTCGCTCCGCGCGCTGAACCCAGCATGCGCAGCATCGGCTTCTATGACTCGGCGAACACCAGCGACGTCCATTCGCGCGTTTGCAGCGACCCGGCCGTGGAGGCTGGCGTCCTCGAGGTCAGGTCGGTTCCGTTCATCTGCGCCGACGACATCCGTGCCATTCCCGGCATGGAGCGCGGCAGTCGTATGGAGCGCGGGGACGACATGATCGTCGCCCGTCCGTACGTCATTGTCGAAGTCCCGACTTCCTCGGCGATGGACGCCATGATCCAGCGCATGGACGAGATCGTCCTGTTCTCTGGCCATTGCGTCGGTGGAGGCTTCGAAGGCTCCACTCTGATCGCCGTCGATTGCCGGACATCCGCCGAAGCCGCCGAATTCATGGGCGCCATGGGCCCGGTCGCCGACGACTTCCTCTATCACCCGTGGGTTTCCTCCACCTCCGTCGCGGAGATGAAGTAGCCGTCCCGCCGAAGCTACGCCTGCCATAGGAAAGCGGCGCGGACCTCCTTCGAGGTCCGCGCCGCTTTCTATTTCGCTCCGATTCGGCGGCTAGCCATCCGCGGGAAGGAAGATCCACAGGTCGGGGCGCCCCGCGTTGCAGTGCACCAGCCGACTCAGAGGATTGAGCGCCGCGATCGAGAGGAAAATTGCCGTCCGCGCCAAGTGCCAAGGGGCCACCTCGGTGATGGGATTCTCGAGGGCGCGTCGCCTTGACCCGAGGGAGGGGACGGGGTGGAAGATGCGCTCGACCTGCTCGGTGCGCTCGGGCTCGTCGTCGGCGAAGCGGTCGAGGCTCTGCAAGGCGGCGATCAGGGCGCACTTGCGGTCCTCGTCGTTCTCGACCACAAAAGCGTCCGCCGCGATCGCCGCGGCGCGGCTGGGCGTGGGGAGGAACAGGAGCCCCATGAACGAGAGCACCGTGAACCAAAGGGACGTGGTCAGGAGTTCCGCGACCCCGGCGACACCTGCCCCGGGCAGGTACGTGGCTAGCCCGAAGGCCACGAGGGTCCAGGCCATGGCGCCCCCAAGTCCCATGGCCCGCATCCCCCGGTCCACGAGGGTCGAGCGCCGGGCCACGAGGACCGCGAGGCTCTTCGTTTCGAGTGTCGCCACCCACCGCAGGGGCAAGACGATCTTCTCCGCAGTGGGAAGGCCGACGATGCCGCCGGTGAAGCCCTCGTCCTCGGAGTCGAAGACGACGATCTCCGGCACGATGAAGCCCATGGTCCGCAGCTCGTCCTCGAGGGCACCGAGTTCCGGTCGCACCACCCGCAGACCGCCCACTAGACGGGCGATCCATCCCTGGAGCCCCGCGAGGCTGACGACGACGAGGCCCAGCATGCCGATGGCGCCGATGCGGCCCGCGTAGGTACCGCCGAGAATCACCAAGGCGCCGGAGAGGCTCATGGTCAGGGTGACGACGAGGGCCCCTCGTAGCCAGCTGACGGCCCAATCGCCGCCCTCGAGGTGGCGACGCCCGTGACGCTTCGGGAGGAAGTACCCGCCGAGGGCTTCGAAGGGCAGGGTGAGCAGCGCCACCGCCGCCAGCCAGACCGCGAGAAGCGACGCGTCCGTGAAGAGGCCGCCGTCTTTCTCTTCAAAGATCCGGTGGGGAAGTCGCGCCGCCGCCGCGATGATGCTCAGGACAACGAACGTGCCTACGCCGCTGATCCCGAGGGCGAGTCGGGCCTTAGCGTAGGTCGGAGCAGCTAGCAGGGGACTGAGCACCTTCATCGGGAGTCCATTCGACAAAACCGCGGGCGCCGAGTCGCCCATTCGGCGGGAGATCCGAACGGGCTCCCAACGGCGGTCCGTTCTGCATTCACCGATGAGCTCCGCTAGCGGTCCGCGCGTTTCCCACGGCAAAGCACGGTCCAATCTTCTTCGCGTGTGTCTTCGTAGGCGTCCAGGGCGGCGTCGAGGGTTGGGACCAGGGCGCCAAAAATCCCGGGCGACTCCTCCTCTTTTCCGATCTCCAATCGCCCGGAGAATGCCATCGGCACCCAGAGGTACCGCTTCTCGTGCATGAGGAGCCGGAGTTCGTCGCCCTCGAGTTCCATTCGCAGGGTGTTCTGCAACGGCACCTCAAACAGGTAGATGAAGGGCATTTCGCTCTCCTTGAGCGCCCTCTGGAAGGTGAGGTAGCGTCTGCCAGACGCTTCGACGACCTGGCAATCGAAGGTCATATCCAAAGTCTCGCCCTCACCTGACGGGAACTGGGCGGCCGCCCGGTAGCGGGTTTTCGATGGCGCCGATCGAAGCCCCAGTTGCCACAGGAACGAGTTCTCGTCCTCCGGTTCGATCAATTCGAACCTCAGGGGCCAGATCTCCTCATCGTCGCCGAGGCCCTCCAGGACCATGGTCCAGTCGCCCACGAGGGCGGGTGCCTCCTGGATCGGCCGGTTCGTAGGGGCGAGGGGCGTCTGGCAAGCGGAAACGAGGGCCAGCAGGGCGGGGATCAGGATTCTCACGATAGCTACAGGGGAGGGGCCAGGGACAGGTCACCGACGAAGGGACGCCCACGTGGAAGACGACTTTGTGCCACGCGTCAGCTTGTGGCTACGGGGCTACGTCCTAGTAACTGCGTTCGATTCCTGACCACGACTCCCATCATCGAATTCCATGACCGCATCCGTCCCCGAGCGCCTGCTTGAGCCCCTCAATCTCCACGACCTCGCGCTCAAGAACCGCGTGGCCTTGGCCCCGATGACCCGCGCCCGGGCCGGCGAGGACCGGGTTCCGACCGAGGTCATGGCCAAGTACTACGCCCAGCGCTCCGGGGCGGGCCTGATCATCACCGAGGCCACGACGGTCTCGGCCCAGGGCAACGGCTGGGTCAAGTCCCCTGGAATCTACGAGGACGCCCATGAGGAGGGCTGGCGGCCGGTGGTAGAGGCGATCCACGCCGCGGGCTCCCGCGTTTTCCTGCAGTTCTGGCACTGCGGACGCGCCGCCCACTCGAGCTTTCTCGGCGGGGACCTGCCCGTGGCCCCCTCGGCCATCGCGATCAACGGCGAGGGCGTCCACACGGCGGACGGTAAGAAGCCCCATGAGACCCCCCGGGCCCTGGATGAATCGGAGATTCCCGGGATCGTCCAGGACTACGTGCAGGCGGCGCAGCGGGCCAAACGCGCGGGTTTCGACGGCATTGAGATCCACAGTGCGAACGGCTACCTGCTGGACGAGTTCCTGCAGTCCAAGACGAACCACCGGACCGACGGTTACGGCGGTTCCCCTCAAAACCGGTTCCGATTCCTCCGCGAGATCCTGGAAGCCGTCACGAAGGTCTTCCCCGCCAACCGCATCGGGGTGCGCCTTTCCCCGAACGGCGTCTTCAACGACATGGGCTCGCCGGACTACCGCGAGACCTTCCTCTATGCCGCCAAGGAACTGAATGCCTTTGGCCTCGCGTACCTGCACGTCATGGATGGCCTCGGGTTCGGTTTCCATGAACTCGGCGAGCCCATGAAGCTCTCCGAGTTCCGTGAAGTCTTCGATGGCCCCTTGATGGGCAACTGCGGCTACGACGTGGACGCTGCCGAGGCGGCGATCCAGTCCGGTGATGCGGACATGATCGCGATCGGCCGCCCATACATTGCCAACCCCGACTTGATCGAGCGATACAGGAACGGATGGCCCCTCGCCGACTCTGATCCCTCGCAGTGGTACTCGGGCGAGCACGTGGAGGAGGGGTACACGGACTTCCCTGTCTACTCGGCCTGAGGCGAGAAATGTGTCAAGGTGGGGGAGGCTCGGCGCGCTGCGTTGGGCCTCCCTCGGCCATTTGTAGACCAAGCCATGAACCGATCGATCGCCGCTAGCACTCCGTGCATTGCGCCACACGGCGGCGCCCTTCTTGTGGGCATCGCTCTCCTCGCTGCCAGCTGTCGCTCCCTCCCCGGCGGCGAGCCCGCCACGCCCCAGCGGCCGACGTTCTCTTCGGACACCAACACCGCCGCAGACGGGACCCTCGAGCTCGAGGCCGGAGGGGCCATCGATCGGGAAGACACGGTGTCGGCGCCTGCGACCCTCAAGTACGGCGCGGGGGAGCGCACGGAGATCTACGTGGGAGTGCCGGTCTATCAGCGTCTGGAGGTGGCCGGCGCGCGCGTGGACGGCACGGGGGATCTGTTCGTCGGCGCGAGGCACCGGTTCCTTGAAACGGACGGCGGCACCTCGGGGGCGTTCCAGCTCGCCACGAAGCTACCCACGGCCAACTCCACGTTCTCTTCGGGCGAGCTCGATTTCTCCCTGGCCGCCATCGTGTCCCAAACGCTGGAGGGCGGGGCAGGCCTCACGGGCTACTTCCAAACGGACTTCATCGGTGACCCAGGCGGCGCGGGGACCCAGAGTCAGAGCCTCGCGGCCATCGCGGCGTCGCGGCCGATCACCGACCAGCTGTCCGGCTTCGTCGAGTTCGCCCAGCTCGCCATCGACGAGGACGTGTCCCCCGCGGTGGCCACGGTCGGCGTGGCCCACGCCGTGGCTCCCTCGCTGATTCTTGACGCGAGCGTCGCCGTTGGCTTGAACGACGACGCTCCGCCCGATGCGCTGCAGATCGGCCTCACGATGAACTTCGGCAGGATCCGATAGGCGGCCCGTCAGGGCCGGCGGACTTGGAAGCTTAGGCCGCGAGCTCCGCGTTCATGGCACTAGTCCTTCATCTGGAAGACGCCCTCGGGCGCTGGGACGCCCACCTCCATCTCCTCGATGGTGGTGACCACGGTTCCAATGATGGGGTTGGGGATCGTGATCTCCGTGCGGTGGGGAATGGTCATGCCCGACACCTCGCGGAAGTCCTGGAACTTCATGCGTTGCCCGATCCGGCCCATGCCTTCGGCGAAGATCACGGTGTCGGCCATCATGACTCGCCCCGACGGCCATTGGACATAGAGGGTGTTGGCAGGGCCGTTCAGGTCGCCGGTACGCAGCAAGAGGATGTCCTTGCCGCCGTCATCCACTCGCTCGATGACGCGCAGGGTCGGGTGCCAGCGCTTGAGGTCGCCGAGGCGCGCAAAAACGTGGTCGAGGCGCATGGTATCGGCGCGCTCGCCTTCCAGTTTGGCGGGCTCGGTGTCGCCCAGGGCGTAGTACACATCCTCGCCGTCGAAGGCGACCCGTTCCACGTCTGGGCCCATGGAACTATTGACGCGGTACTTGTCCGGCCATTGGAGCAGGCTTGTGGCTTCCCCTGTCAGGCCGAGCTTCTTGATCTCGATCTTGACGCGGAACCTCACCGGCCCGAGCTTCTCCATGGAAGCGAGCCCATGGGCCTCAGCCACTCGCTTGACGACTTCGTCCACGCTTGGGAGGTCCTCCGATGGTTCGAAGCGGTACTCCACGTTCTTCGTGCCGATGTGGTAGCCGGTGACGGTTCCGTTCTCGTCCCGGTCAAACTCCACGGCCTGCCCTGGGTTGTCGCGGAACTTGAACTTGTCGCCGCCCGCGTAGGAGAGCGGCACGACGCCCTTACCGCGGATCTCGAGGGCGATGCCGCTCCCGTCGCGGATGATTGCGCGGTAGGGATCGGGCTCGTTCTCTTGGTAGTAGCCGAGGAACTCGTCTAGCGGGGGAGCCACTTGGTTCGGATCGAAGGGGGTGCCAAGGAACATGTTCCCGAGGGCCTCTTCAACGCGCAGTCCCGTGGGGTTACCCCGTGACTGGGTGAAGTACATCACCAGTGCCTTCTGCTCAGGGAAGGCCCACGCGTAGGTGCCGTCCGAGCCGCTGTGCCCGAACGCGACCGTTTCCTTCTCACCGTCTTCGCCCTGGCGGGTCCAGAGCTCCATCAGGCAGGCGTATTCCGTTTCGAGCCCTTGGAAGCCCGAGCCCGCTCCGAAGGGGAGATCCGTGGGCGTGAGGCCGCGCTTGACCTTGGTCATCTTCATGATCCGCCCCGAAGGACCTCTGCCCTTGCGGCGCCACATGTCGAGGAACTTGGCGTAGTCCTCGACGGTCGAGTAGAGCCCCTGGGACCCGAGGAAAAACGGGAACAGCGGCGGCTTATCCGGACCCCAGAATCGCTTCCACTGTCCGGGGCCGCCCATGTACTTGGGGATGCTCCGTCCGCGCAATTCGTGTCCTTCCGCCATCACGCAGGTGCTCGAGTCCATTTCGAGCGGCTCCAGGATGCGCGTGCGCACGAAGTCCTCGGCCGCCATTCCCGTGACGACTTCGATCAGCGCGGTGAGCGTGTCGGTGCCCTGGTCGCTGTACTGGAGCTTCGAGCCAGGCTCGAACTCCAGCTCGTAGTCCGCGCCGAGGGCCGCGACCTCGTGGATGTCGCCCAGCTCGTCGAGTTTGGCCCCGGCGATCAACGAGTACGGTAGGCCTGTCGTGTGTGTGATCAGGTGCTCGATCGTGACGTCTTCCCAGCCCTTGACGTCGAGGGCGGGCATGTACTCCGAGACCTTGTCGCTGAGCTTCAGCTTGCGGTCGCCGGCGAGCATCAAGATCGCGGTTCCGATCAAGGGCTTCGTCATGGACCGTACGCAGAAGACCGAGTCCGTCTCCATCGGGACCTTTGCCTCCAAGTCGCTCCAGCCATAGGCGTCGTGGTGGATCGCCTTACCGTTCACGACGATCAGTAGCTCCGCGCCGACCACTTCCTCGGCGTCCACGAACCCTTGTATCAGGGAGTCGAGTTTGGCGAGGGCCTCGGGGGAGACCCCCTGTTCCAGCGCAGAGCTGGCGGGGAAGTAGGGGACGAGGTCGCCGGCCACCTGCGTGCCAGGGACTTGTGAGGCTGGTGATTCGGTACCCGTTTCCTGGACGGCCGGACCCGTCGCAGGAGCGCCCCAAGCGTTGCCTGCGAGGGCAGCCATGCCGAGGGCAGTGACGATTCGTTTCATGGTGTAGTGCCCCGGCGATGTACCCCGGGGGCTTGGGAGTCTGCGCGACCGGAATCAGTCGCGAAGTGAATTCAGTGCCGCCCGTACGATCGATCTCTGGGTGGCCCGGCCTGCGTCTACGCGCCCGAGCAGGGCCATGCCTTGGGTGACGGCAACGAGGTTCCGGGCGGCGTCTTTGGCCCGTACCCCGCTGCGGATCCCACCTTCATCGATTCCCCGGCGAATCGCGCTCTCGAGGGCCTTCTCAAGTCGCGCCAGGTAGCTCCGCAGGATGGCCGTGAGCTCTTCGTCGCCGCGGCAGGCTTGACCCATGGCCACGCCCAAAAGGCACCCGTCGCTTTTCCCGGATCCGTGGTATTCGCCGAGCTTCGAGAGCGCTTGCTCGAGGTTCTCGATCGCTGGCCCCGTTCGGCTCTCAAGGCGGCCGCAGATCCGGTCAATGACCGTGTCCACGTACTTCTCCAGGGCGCGCAGGAAGAGCCCCCGCTTACTCCCGAATGTGTCGTACAGGCTCTTCCGGCCGATCCCAAGGGCGCCCTCGAGATCGCTCACGCCCGTGCCGTCGAAACCCCTCTCCCAGAACAAATCCCGGGCGCTTTCCAGCGCGACTTCGGGGTCGAATTTCTTTGCGGGTCCAGCCATGACGGTAGCGATTCTAACTGGACTTACACCGATCGGTCAAGGTTGAGCCCCTCGCCGTGGCGTGGGGGCCAAAGACGAGACGACCCCCGCCCTTGAGGGGGTCGGAAGCCGTCTCCTTCCTCGTGTTGTCCCCACTTCGAGGCGACGAGGCTGAGGTCGGACGCCCCCCAGGCCGATCGAGCCGATTGTCCCGCCCGGAGGTTGGGAACCGTCGTGGCCTTCAGCTCGCCGGAACACCGCTCGCCCTGCCGCCCCAATGGAGGATTCTCCCTGCCGACCGGTCAGGCGTCATCCGCGGGGCACCCTCGACCTGACGGCTGGCCTGGGGAGGTGACCAGAGCCTTCCGCTCATGGACCCGTCCTCCCCCGTGGTGCCCACCGTCTTAGGGGAATCCCGGAGGCTCCCCGCAATGTAGAGGCCAGAGTCCCTCGCCGCCCAGGTCCGGCGCCCTCGGCTCCGATTCACGCCGCCGCCCATCATCACCATGCCCGAGACGGCGGCCCAAGCAAGAAGGAGGTTGGTACGCCCGACAGGATTCGAACCTGTGACCTGCCGCTTAGGAAACCTTGGCTCTGTGGCCGTAAGCCTTTCCAGGGAAGGAGTTTAGTGATTTCCTGAGCGGCCTGACAAGGCTATGCCAAGGCAGCCCGACCTTCGAGCCATCTCCGGAACCCTTGCCAGTGGGTCTTGATCACTGGGAGGGTGCCGTCAGCGTGCATCGCCACCTCGCCAATCAACGGCGTCGAGTGCGAGGACACGATGTAGACCCAGCCGCACGCTGCGAACGGCACCTCGTAGAACCGCACTCCCTCTATCCTCCCCGGATTGGGAGGGCCCACGAAGTCCCAGAACAGGCGCGGATTCTCAGGCGAGAAGCGGATTGGCACGCAGACGACAGGAAACTCGTGAGACTCTCCAGGATCCTGGCCGAGGACCATTTCCTTGAGCCTCGTCCGATGCTTCGGGCCCACATCGACTTCGCTCCACTGACCCTTCTTGGCTAGGTCCGCCCGCAGCAGCACGCTCAGGTGGAAGAGCTTGAATCGAGCAGGATCGACAATCTTGAGGATCGCCCGGTCCCTCACCTCCAACGGTTGGAGTGGGCGCGGGTCATCGAGCCACATCTCCTTGAACCACTTCTCGTATTTGTCGTTCAGGAACTGCTCGCAGCTTCGGCACAGCAGCGGCTCGCGTAGTCCCTTCTGGATCTTCCGCTGGCGCTCAGGCCGAAGCGGGTCGATCGCGTAGATCTTGTGCTTGGCGTCGTAGATCGGCGCGTACGCGAACTCGGGGACGACGTGCGAGGCTTGCAGCTCCGCCGTCTCACCGCACAGGCCGCACTCCGCGGTTGTCTTCGACTTGGGTGGCATCAACTCACACGATATCACCAGGGGTGCCTGCTAGCCCCCGCGCCGCCCACAGGCTACCATCTGAGCGTACGCGCCCGTAGCTCAGTGGATAGAGCATCGCTTTCCTAAAGCGAGGGTCGTGGGTTCAAGTCCCGCCGGGCGTACCACTCATTGTCCCGCGGTACGTCCCGTTGCCCATCCCCGACAACCTCATTCAAAAGACGGTCTCTGCACGTTCGAGCTTCCTTGGAGAGGTAAGCGATTTCTGTAGTAAGAACGGGGTTGAGTCGACGTCTCTGGCTGAGGGCATTTGCGAGATTGTGTTCTCGCTAAGTGAGCTTCGCGAAGAGGGAGTGCAGCTGTTCCCAACCGTCTATCTGACGACAGATATCGCAGCGCTGACGTCTCGACTTCCGGGCAGCTCCTCCGTCGAGCTAGGAGTCGGGGAACCTAACGCGAGTACAGCTGCGTTGGCTCTCAAGCAAGCGGCGCCACTCGCTACCGGTGGCTGGTCCATTTATCTCCAGAATTCGGCAGAGGAAATCCGCTTCGGGCTCTTCTGCGCTGACCAGGTGCCGCTGGCCCTCTCAGCCAGTGATCTGCTTCTTTCTGACGGGGACCCCACGGATATCATTGCGATAGAGAGCCCCGCATCGAGCCTCACAGTTCTGAGGTCCGGCCGGGGTGACAAGATCGAATTCCAGTTCCTTAGTGCAAGGGGGACGCATACATCTCCAGAAGATGAGATTCGCAGATTCGTTGCCGCAGCTACGTCGAGTATTCCAGAATCGGGTCGGGAGTCGATCAGAACCTATGCCGAGAAGCTCATTGGCGAGACTCTCCGGCATTCCCATGGGGCGATGCTCGCAATACTTGGGCCCGATCGAGACCAAGTACCAGAGTCGCTTCAGGACTCTGTGACACTTGCCGAGCCGTTGGAGTTTCAACCGGCCATTGCGGAGCTTCTTGAGAGGAGTGACGCTCAGGCAATGGCAAGGCTGGTAGCCACAGGGCAGCTACTATCCGGCATGATCAGAAGCGATGGAATTACTCTTGTTCGGAATGACTTTGCCGTCCTCGCGTTCCGAGCATTCGTGCGACTGCCCGAGACTGGTGACGCGGTCTCTGCCCAAGGTGGAGCGCGTTCACGTGCATTCGCTGCTCTTGAGAACCTCATCGGCAACGATCTAGAGGGCGTCCTGTTTCGTTCACAGGATGGCCGAACGCAATACACGGGTATGCCAAATGTCTAGAAGAGAACAAGCAGCATTGTGGTCAGCATCAGAGACTCAGATCGTTCCCGCGTCAGCGGGGTCGGCGGATGAGATCGTTGGCTATGCCACGCAGCTTTCGCAACGGGATACGACGTCGATCATCTCAGCCTTCGAGGCACAGCACTACGAGATGATGACGACGTTCTTGTGGTCCAAAACTATCGCAGCCCTCAAGAAACAGGTCGCTTCACTTGGCGCTGAATTCGTTGGCGAGGTATTGGGCCGCACGGATATCACGCAAAGCTCAGATGTAGTTTCCGCCGTCTCGGACTACGAAGCGATAACGCTTGCGGAGGACCTTGGAATGCTCACGCCCACAGACGGAATGAGGATGCGCCAGAGCCTGGAGATAATCTCTCACTTCGCAACTCTGGACAGCGCCAATCCTAGCGATGAGGAGATGCATCAGGAGGATGCAGTCAGCATCCTCCGCACGTGCGTGAAGAGCGTTCTCGCTCACCCTAGCGTCGATGTCGCCGTACAATTCGTCAGCTTCAGGAAGGATTTAGAAAGCCGCGCACTAGATCCGGCTGGCGCTGAAGTCGCGGCTCTGGCCTCGTCTCCATACTTCTTCAAGAAGACGACAATCAGCATGTTGCTTGCACTGCTGCGCACGAAACAGGGAGCACAGCTAGAGCATGTGATCGGCAACACAAATATTCTCGTGCCCATAATGTGGCCTGAGTTGAAGGGGCCAGAGAGATGGCAGCTTGGTCGGGCTTATGCAGGTCTATCAACAGAAGGTCAGAAGACAGCGGCGATCGGCCTAAAGAACGCACTCGTCAAGGTGAACGGATTCGATTATGTGCCTGAAGCACTTAGATCGAGCACCTTCTCCGCAGCAGCTCGTGATGTGCTTGATGCACATGAAGGCATGAACAACTTCTACAACGAGCCTGAGCCGATGCGGATCCTGTGTGGACTTGGAACTGCGATCCCGAAGCCAGCTTTTCCGATTTGCATGACAGCTGTGCTATGTGTGCGTCTGGGCAATATCTATGGCGTGTCTAACGACGCCCAGGATAGTGCGAATGAGTTGTTGGATTCACTGCGACCAGAGCAGTGGATTTACCTCTTGAATGAGTGTCTCAGCACAGATCGGCGAATTCTTGAAAAGTTGACGCAGGATCGTCCAATTGCCCAGTGGGTGAAGCTCTGTATCGACGAGAAATTGGTAGGCCTACGATCCCTAGATCGTTTCGCCATGAGCTTGCTAGCACCGAGCGCCCGGCCTGTTCGCGCTGCGGCTAAGAGTCGACTGGCGAAACTGGGGCGGAGCGTTTAGGGTCATCGAACCTGCCTCCAAAACTGTGGCCGCGGGATGATCGCGGCTCCATTGAAGAATGTGACGCCCGTTCGTTCGAGTGACTCCGAATGGCCGCATCTAGCTGTGCATGGCCTTACTCGGGCCTTGCCCGATTTGGGTCGAGGTATGCAAACCGTCTCACCTCAACTAGTTGAGCCCATGGCGCCAAGGCTGTCTCTTATACACATCTCCGAGCCCACGAGACTA
>CAJXRJ010000080.1 GCA_913058555.1 uncultured bacterium | reverse complement strand
TACGATATCATGCCTAGTCTCGTGGGCTCGGAGATGTGTATAAGAGACAGGAATACGCCCCCCCCCCATCGTTGCGGTGGCCAATGACATACTGATCCCAATGGTTGATTCGCTGTTGCTGGACGACGTAGACGTCTTGGTCCCCATCGCCGTCAATGTCGGCGACAGCGAATCCTCTCAGCTCGTCGCCCACGTCGGGAACGATCACCTGCCCAGGGCCAAAAGACCCGTCACCCAAATGGCGAAAGAGGACCACTTCATTGGACCGCATCGCCACCAAGGAGGCCGTGCCATCACCGTCGAGGTCCACAATCACAGGCTCACTGATACCGCCAGGCAAAGGACTAACCACACCAGGAGCGAACTGCGCCGCAGCCGAGTCGGCCATGATCAGGCTCAGAAAGCTGACTGCGAGGGCGGATGTCAGTGGAGATAGGGTGCTTGGCATTCGTGGGGTGGGCGTCGGCGAGTCGGAACGATCGAGCATGGAAGGGCCGCTGGTGGAGTTGTCACCAAGCTATGAACCAAAGGCCTCAGCCCTGGCTGGGGTCCTTGGCTCGTCCGAATTCGGGAGCTCGCGCCCCCGAGTGCATAAAGAGGGGTTTCAGGGCCTGGAGGTACGGGATCAGTCGTCGCCGGGCCGTTACACTGAGACACGTGTCCCTCGAACGTGAATTCCAGACCTACTTCGACTCCGTCGGCGACGGACCAGATCGGTGCTACCTTTGCCGTCGCACCCCCGCTGAGGTGAAGCAGTTCTTCGGATTCGACGAGGACGGCGAGCCCCTCAAGGCCGCCGAGCACGGCATTGAGGACGTGGTCCTCGAGAAGATGGACATCATGAGTTACCGCGGCGAGCGCCCCGTGTGCGCCATTTGCCAGCTGAACATGGACGCCATCGCGATGCTGGACGAATACGACGTCCTGAAGCGCATCAGCCAACAGATGCGCGAAGACCGTGACACGCTTTGGCCCCCTTCGGGGAGCTAGCGACCCCATGGCTAAGGAATCGGGCCCCGGGATCTTCCAACGCCTGAGCGACTGGCTTGAGCTTCGTGGGTTTGCGAAATGGGTCGCGCTCTCGGGGTTACTGGGCGTGGCCGGCGGGGTCTTGGCCGTAGGTTTCTCCCTCATGGTCGACGCCGTCAAAGTCCACGGCTTTGGGCGTGTCGCAGGCACCACCGAGGGAGGGCTCATGGCGGCGGCGAACCCGGCCATGGTGCTGATGCTGCCGACCCTCGGCGGCCTTGCCGTGGGCCTGCTGCTCCACCTGTGCGGGTCGGAACGTGACGGCCTCGGGACCGATTCGATCATCCGCGCTTTCCACCGCTTAAAGGGCCGTATGCGGAAGCGGGTGGCGGGCGTCACCGCCGTAGCCTCCGCCGTGACGATCGGCTCGGGTGGATCCGGCGGACAGGAGGGCCCGATCAGCCAGATCGGCGCCAGCCTCGGCAGCGCCATCGCAACGCGGCTCGATTTCTCCGATCGCGACCGACGCATCTTCCTGATGGCGGGCGGCTGCGCCGGGGTCAGCGCGCTGTTCGGGTCGCCGCTCGGCGCCGCGCTATTCCTGCCTGAGGTCATGTACCGCCGGGCAGAGTTCGAGGGCGACGCGATCATCCCGTGCGTTGTGTCGTCGTCGGTGGCCTATTCGACCTTCGCCGCCATCCTCGGGGAAGAGCGCGCGATCCAGATTCCCGAGGCCATGTTCGGAACCCTACGGTTCGGCGGGATCACGGAGATCGGGCTCTTCGCGGTGCTCGGCGTGCTTTGCGCGCTGATCGGCTGGGCGTTCGTGACGGGGATGCGAAGCACTGAAACGCTGTTTCGGCGCGCGCGCTGGATCCCGCGCATGCTCCATCCGGCCATCGGAGGGTTCCTCGTCGGCGCCATCGCCCTGATGGTGCGGCCGATGGTCGAAGGACCCGGCGTAGCGTTCGGCGGGTACGCGATGGCCGAGGGGGCGATGGCGGGGACGTTGTCCCTGAGCGTGCTCGGGGGACTCGTTCTTGCGAAAGCGGTCGCCACCGCGGTGACCGTGGGATCCGGCGGCGCGGGCGGTGTGTTCGCGCCGGCCCTCAGCATCGGCGCGGTCCTCGGCGCTTTCGTAGGAGCCGGCGCCGCGCGGCTATTCCCCGGGCTCGAAATCCAGCCTGCAGCCTTTGCCCTGGTCGGCATGGGCGGGTTCTTCGCCGGGGTCGCGAAGGTCCCGATCGCCGCCGTCGTGATGGTCTCGGAGATGACCGGCAACTACGCCCTGCTCGCGCCGCTCATGATCGTGGCGGTCGTGCACATGACGCTCTCCATGCACTGGTCCCTCTACCCAAGCCAGGTGGGCGGCCCAGTGGACTCCCCCGCCCACACGGGAGACCTGATCGTCGACGTGCTCCAGAGCATGCAGGTCAAAGACATCCTGGAGGACGCGAGCGAGCCGACCCTCATCCCCCAAAGCACAACCCTGCGACAAGCGATGCGCATCGTGTCGGACTCCAGGGACACCCACTTCTGCGTCGTGGACTCCGCCCGCGAGCTCGTCGGGATTTTCTCCCTCTCGGACCTGCGGCGGATCTACCTCGAGCACGAAGTGGAAGACGTCGTCATCGCCGGCGACTTCATGCGAGAGCAGGTTGCCACCGTTACCCCCGAGGACTCGCTGCATGACGTCCAGCGCCTTTTCACCCGGCGCGGCGTGAGCGCGCTCCCGGTGGTCGATACCGAGAATCCGCGGCTGGTCCTGGCCCTCCTCAGGCGCAATGACGTTGGCAAGGCGTACACCGAGCGGCTCAGGGAACTCAAAGGCGGCAGCTGAACGCTACCGGAGGGCGCCGGTTCGTCCTAAGCTCCCGCCTCAGGTGGCCCAATTGGAGGGCCTCCCCGACACCTAGGACCCTAACTGCCCCCCAGAGAAACGATGTACGACCCCCAAATGGTCCAACCCTTCCGCGACGAGCTGACCTCCGTCGGCGTCCAGGAACTACTGACGGCCGACGCCGTCGATGCCGCCATGAAGGAGTCGGGCACGACCCTCGTCTTCGTGAACTCGGTCTGCGGCTGCGCCGCCGGCGCCGCTCGCCCGGGCCTTCGCATGTCGATGCTAGGCAACGTCAAGCCCGACCGCATCGTGACGGTCTTCGCCGGCATGGAGCGCGAGGCCACCGAGCGCGCCCGTGAGTACTTCAAGCCCTACCAGCCCTCCTCGCCGCAGATCGGCCTCATGAAGGATGGCCAGCTGGTCCACATGGTCCAGCGCCACGACATCGAGGGCAAGCAGGCCGACGCCGTCGCCCGGGACCTCGAAGAGGCTTTCCAGAAGCATTGCGGATGACGGGTGCTCCCCGGATCGCGCTCGCCGAGTCGTTCCTCCAGGAAGCGGTCTACCGCTCCCGGGGCGACCAGGCGGGCGCGACTCTATTGGCGGCGGGAAGCGCCTCCTGCGGGCTCGGCGAGAAGCCAAGCGTGAGCCTCGACCTCACGCCGCGGGCCCAGGAGATCTTCGAGGAGCTCTTTGGCGACCAGTCCGTGCCCCTGGACGCCCTCAAGGACGTCATGGCCCGCTGGGTGAAGCGCCAGGACGCCCTCGACCGCCAGAGGAATCACTTCCTCAAGGACTTCCGCGCCGCCCACGGCATGGATCGGCGGTCCTATACCCCGGAGCAGCTTGCGGCGTACGAAGCCGGGCTCGACGAGGTCAATCAGGTGGTCCAGCAAGCACGCACCGAAGCGGCGAAGGACCTGCTCGCCGGCGCCCCGGAACCACGTTCCTGAGCGGCGAAGCAAGGCCCCCCCTTGCGGGCCATGATGGGCCCAGCCAAGCAAAGAGGGTCCGCGGACAGTGATCCGGGACCCAAGTCGGCCCGTCAGGTGGCCGAAGGTGTGCGTGAACGGATCGCGGGATCACAGATCCCGCGCGCGCTCCTGGCCCCAAGAGGGGCCGAAGCGATCACCCGAGGCCGAGACCGTAAATGAGGGTCACAAC
Source organism: uncultured bacterium (assembly GCA_913058555.1). Classification (GTDB taxonomy): domain Bacteria; phylum Planctomycetota; class UBA1135; order UBA1135; genus Saltatorellus. The sequence goes on along the minus strand of CAJXRJ010000080.1, from coordinate 12,107 downwards.
GCAGCAGGTGAAGAGAACGATCAGGGGCAGATTGCTCTTGGCGCGCGTCGGACGCGCGAGGCCGTAGGCCAAGGGACGATCGGACATATGGATTGCAGGAATGTGGCAGGAAGGAATACCTGGGAGAGAGCCACGGGCAACGCAGCGCGTTGCCATGGGGAGTCTGCCCGAGTAACTGCTGAGGCGTCATGAAGAACACCGACCAATCCCGTCAGATTCGGTGATTCCATAAATTTGGGATCAGGATCCTGGGAAGGTCGCCGCGATTGTGACTCGTTGCGAGACAACATCTTGCGTGGTGCTCAATTCACTCCTGGACCGTCACGGTCCACATGCGGGCAGTGCCGGCAGCCATTGCGGCAGCACGACCGGTCCCAGAGGGTCGCAGCCGTCATGACCCAGAGGCCCGTGATCGGGTCCTCGTAGAGCGCTTTCCCAGCTTGCACCGCTTCGGCGTGGCGTTGAACGATCTCCTTGAATCCCGGCGCCCTCGGACTGAGATGGTCCGGGTGCGGGATCATGCGATCGTCGGGGAGAGTGGGCTTGGTCATGGCGGGGCAGGAACGAAAGGGCGCGGGATTGCACCCGCTGAACTCATCGGCCGGGGCACCCAATCGAAGCTTCGCCCAATTGCAACTTCCTGCTTGCCGTCCCGCAACCGGCACCTTTCGTCGAGGAATCCCTGGCGCCACGGGGTCTCGATCGCGAAGGCATGGCTGCGAACAGGACTCGCACGCAACGCAGACACACAACGACCCCGGTCGTTCGTAGCCTGGCGGCATGATCGCAGCCGCCCTCCTCGCGCTCCTCGCCCAGGCCGAACCCGCTCCTGGAACAACAGCGCCAGCAAAGCCCATTCGGTACGCCGTCAACCTCCGGGTCGATCCCGAGACCCAGACGATCGTCGGGCGCGCCAGCCTTGAGGGCGCTGACGCTCCGCTCAGACTGACGTTCTCCGAGGGCTACGCGTTCAAGACCCTTGAGCCTCGCCTCGTCGGCGAACTCTCCGCCACCGTGGCGGGCGCGAAAATCGAAGTCGAACGGGAGAGTCCCTTCGCCTGGCGCCTCGACGGGACCCGGGGCGGCCCCATCGACCTGGCCTGGACGGTCAAGCTCGACCACCGCGAGCACCCCGATGTCATCGCCGCCACCGACGGCTACGAGCAACCCTACGTGGACGAGGCCCACGGCATGATCTTCACCGCCGCCGTCCTGCCGATCCCCGCCCTTGGGGGAGCGGCCGGGGGCTCCCCTGGCGTTGATCCCGGCGTTGATCCCAGCGTCGATGTCGAGATCGAAATCGCCGGCCCCGACGGCTGGTCCGTGGTAGCCCCTTGGCCCGACGTCCCCAACTCAGGCCACACCTACCGGCCGAGCCTCGACGCCCTGAGGGATGACATCGTGCTCGTCGGGGATTGGAAGGTGAGCGAAGTCAACGCCGGCGGACTCGCAGCCACCTTCGCATTCGCCCCCAGCGAGGAGTGGCTGGAACCGTTGGTCAAAGAGCAGCTCGGCCCCATCGTCGAAGCAGAGATCGCGCTGTTCGGCGGCGCGCCCCAACCGAAGTACCTGTTCGTCTTCGGCTCCTCCGGGGGCGTGCCGGGTCTCGGGGGATCACCGAAGACCAACTCGATGACCCTCTTCGTGGGCAAGGATCTCCCCGAGAGCCGCCTCTCCTCCGGGATCAGCCACCTCGTCGCCCATGAGTTCCACCACACGTGGATGCGGTCGCGCTGCCAACCAGAGGACGATCTTCGATTCGTCGCCGAGGGCTACACCGACTACTACGCCTACCTCGTTTCGTGGAGGCTCGGCTTCCTGTCGCGGGAGCGATTCAAAGCGATCCTCGAGGAGAAGATCGCAAAGGGCAGCAGGGCGCTCGGGGAGTACGGCGGCAGCCTCGCCGCCGCGGGCGGCCCTGAGTTCTTCCTCGGGCGCTCCGCCTATGACGCGTGCTACGCAGGCGGCTTGACCATGGCCCTCTGGACGGACATCGCGATCCGCAGCGGCAAGAAACCCCGCAGCCTGGACGGCTTCATGCGTGCGTTCTACGGGGACAAGGCCTGGGATGACGGCACACGGCCCGACCTCGCCCATTGGAAGTCCCTCCTCGAATCCTGGCTCGGCGCGGAGCTCGCCGCAGAGCACATGAAAGCCGTTGAAGGCCCCGGCGACTTCGACCTCGTAGCCCTGTTCGCCGCCATAGACACGCCGGTCGACGTCGAGGACGTCTCCGCCGGCAACAGCCCCCGCGCCAACTTCGACGGCGCGACGCTGCGCCAGCTAGACCCGACGGGGCCCGCCGCCCTCGCTGGCCTCCACGCGCGGGATCGCCTTCTCTCCGTGAACGGCATGGCGGTCAAGGGCGAGGGCGACGTGCGAAAGGCCTGGCGCAAGCCCATCGACGGCCGACTGGTCGTGGTCTTCGAACGGGACGGAGTGGAGAAGACCCTCGACGTCCCGGAACCGACCATCCGCAAGTACACCCTCGCCGACAACGTCCTGTCGACGCTCGCCCGCTAGCCGTCCACGGGAAATGGCCTCAGCGCCACGGGGGCGGAGCTTGAAACACTCGCGCAAAAGATATCCCGCGCTGGTGCGCTCGAACGCCCACAGGCGGCATCGTCCCCCCCGATCCTGCGATCCGGTCGCCCTTTCCGTTACCAACCCGTTTCCCGCCAAGAACCGAGCCCGTGGCAGCGTTGTGCTTTCGACAGTTCCTTTGGAGAGGACAACGACATGAAAATCAGAAACACATGGATCCTGACCACCGCGTGCATCGCGGGAGTCAGCCTCGCGCAGCAAACAGAAGAGAAGAGCGCGAGCCCCGCAGCCCCCATCCTGACCGTAAAGCCCATCGCTCAGGACGAGGCCGCCTCCGCGGCACCCAAGGTCGATCCTGCGCAAATGCAATCTGCAACGGGCCTCAACGCCTTCGCCGTCAAACCGGATCCCATCGGCAAGGCCGCCAAGAAGGGCGTCAAGTGGCTCCTTGAGCACCAGCTCAAGAACGGCGGCTGGGGCCAAGGGGATGAGTCCCAGAACATGGGCCGGGGCATGCAAGGCTTCGCCGCCAAGGCCAACGTCGGCGATACGTGCGTCGCCGCCATGGTGCTCCTCCGCACCGAAGACGCCGTCCCCGGCAGCCCCCTCGCCGGCCCCCACCAAGAGGAGCTCCGGCAGGCCATTCGGTTCGTCCTGCGTGAGATCGAAGCAAGCGATCAGGACTCCATGTGGGTCACCTCGGTGCGCGGCACACGCATCCAGAGCAAGATCGGCCAGTACATTGACACGTCCCTCGCGTCGATCCTCCTGGGCGAGATGCTGGGACGCATGGGCAACGACAATGAAAACGCGCGGGTCGAAAACGCCCTCGCCAAGGTCACCCACAAGCTCGCGAAGAATATGAAAGCCGACGGGAGCTGGGAAAACCGCGGTTGGGCCGGTGGCATCCAGTCCGCCGCCGCCACGAAGGGTTACTTCCGCGCGATGTCGAATGCGAGGCCCGGCAGCGCAGTGGCGTCGGAGGAAATCAGCCAAGCTTTCGAAGCTAACGTGCAGAACTGGCGCGCCCAGGCAGGGCAGTCGCTCTCGGGTCTCGGCTACGCCGACAGCGCCGGCGTGGCGCTGTATGGGAGCGCGAACCAACTGAGTTCCCTGGACGAAATCGTCCGCAGCCAAAAGCCCCAGGCGGAGGAGTGGAGGCGCGAGCTCGCGGACCAGTCCATTCCGGAGGCCGCACGCAGGGGCCTGGAGAAGAAGGTCTCCGAATTCGAAGCCACCGTGGGGCAGCTAGGCCGCAATCGGAGCGCGGTCCTCATGAAGCTTGACGACGAGGGCTTCGTCTCGGGCTTCGGCAGCAACGGCGGCGAGGAGTTCTGGAGCTACTGGAACCTCTCCGAGGCCCTCGTACGCGACGGCGGCAACGACTGGCTCAAGTGGGACAAGTCCATGGAGAAAAACCTCGGCCGCATTCAGAACGAAGACGGCAGCTGGAGCGGACATCACTGCATCACGGGGCGCACGTTCTGCACCTCGGCGGCGCTGCTCGTGCTCCTGGCCGACCGGACCCCTGCAGCGGCCAAGGCGGTGAACGCGCCTACGGCGCAGCAGCCCGGAACAGCCGCAGAGCCCATCGTGCCCGGCAAGACGGACAAGCCAAAAATGGTCCCCGTGGTCGACCCTGCTCCGGTGATTCGTAAGGCAGAGCGTGTTGGCCCGATCAAGGACGGCAACGGCAGCAGGTGATGCGACTCTCCCGCCGCCAATCGCTGTGGCTGGCCTTCGGGGCTGGCTCGTGGATCCTCGGCTGCTCGCCCCGTGAGGCGGCGAGTAGCTCGAGGCTCGCGGCGGTGCAGCGCGCGATCGCGCGCGGGTGCCAATGGCTTGAGGGCCAGGCACACCCCGATGGCACGTGGCGATCGGAGACCTACGGTGCCCTCAAGGACCCAATGGCCTTAACCCCCGCTGTGATCAAGGCCCTCGTGTTTCGCCCGGGCGAGCGACTGCAGGAGACCCCCTGCGCCAAGGGACTCGACTTCCTCGCGCGCACGATCCACGAAGGGGACAGCGCGCCCCGCTCCCCCTACCCGGTCTACTGCGCCGCACTCTCTGCCCTCGCCCTTGAGAGCGCATCCCGCAGGGAAGGAGCGCCCCCATCCTGGCGAACCGCTGCCGCGGGCTGGCGCGCAGAGCTCGTCAGGCACTCCCTCGACGAGTCCCTTGGGTGGACCGAGGCCGATCCCGCGTACGGAGGCTTTGGGTACAGCCCAGCGCCGCCCAAGAAAGGCGCACGCTCGCACTACGACGCGGACCTCTCCTCCACGCTCTTTGCCCTCGGGAGCCTGCGCTACGCCGGCGCCCATCTGGACGTCACAGAACGCGCCCGGAAGTTCGTGCTCCGCTGCCAGAACCTGCCACTTGCCATCGGGGCCGCGCCGGGCCCCAAAGACGACGGCGGCTTCTTCTTCACCCCCACCCGCGCCGAACAGAACAAGGCCGGCGGCGAACGGCGGGACGAAACGGGTCGGACGCGCTTTGATTCCTACGGGACCATGACCGCCGATGGGCTGCGTGCCCTGCTCCGGCTGGGCTACGCCCCCGACCACCCGCGGGTGGTCGCGGCGCTCCGCTGGATCGCCGCACGCCTCGACCGGAGCGACATCACGCTCCCGCCAGGGGACTTTGAACCCGCGCGCGAAGGGGAGCGTTTCGGCGCCCGCTTCTACTGGTGTTGGTCCCTCGCCCACTCCATGGGCGCCTGCGCCCGCGCCGGCCTCACAGAGCCCTTTGGACGGGGAGTCGCCGAACGACTCCTGGACGCCCTACTTGACCTGCAAGAACCAGGCGGCAGCTACCGCAACGCCTACACCTTCGTCATGGAAGACGACCCCCTCGTCGCCACGCCCATGGCCCTGGCCGCGCTCCAGCTTGCCGCGGCGGCCTTGCCCGCCTAAGCAGAGAATCGCAGTCGGAGCTTCGCGGTAACCGCGAGGACGCCGGCCCCCAGCAGGCTCAGGAACATGCCAGGCAGGAGCGCGAGCTTGAAGGTCGTCGCGGTGCGTAGGAGGCCCGCCAAAGCGTCGGTGGGTTCTTCCCCCGCGGCCAAGCGCCAGATGCTCCAGTCCTCGGTGAGGTCCGCGATCGTCACGAGCACCACGGGCAAAGCCAAGGCCAAGTGCGCCCAGCGGGAAGCCTTGGCGTAGCGCACGGCGGCAAAAGCCAAGAGCAAGATGGTTGCCCCTTGAAAAAGGAGGAACGGTACGTCGAAGAGCAGGTGCTTCATGAGCACGGCGGACGCACCATCCCCAAGGACGCCCAAGCGATGGACGATGTCGGCCGCGCCGGTCACCGGAACCTGGTCGAAGGTCCCCACGTCCTTCATGGTCCCCATGAGTGCGAGGTAGGGGCCAGCCATGAAGGCGATGGCCGCACAGGCGAAACACGCCAGGCCCATCGAGACCAACGCCCTCGGCCGGGTGGCTGACGTGTCCGGGTCCGAAGGCAGAGGCATCAAACGGCTGGCTGAGTTCATGGCTTGATGGATTCTGAGCCGGCTTCGGCGGCGGCGAGCCGCGCGAGAACAGCGGGAAGGCGCTTGCCGTACAGCTTCTTGCAGCCCGCCTTGAGGATGCGGGACACAAGCCACGCCTTGAGGCCGCGGAAGCCGGACTGGGTCATGGTGAATCGCGTCCCACCCGGCTCCGAGCGCAGATCGAAGACAACCGTCGTATCGATGGGCCCGCCTTTCCAGGAGAGCCTCATCGACGCCGCGCCGGACTGCGCCGGTGGCTCGAGCGCGAGCACCACGCAGCGGACCACCCCGTCGAAGCCCGGCCCCGGCTCGGTGCGAAATGTGAACCCGTGACCCACCCGGGGCTCAAAGTCATTCTCCATGAGCCACTCGGCCAGGAGCTCGCGCGTCGTGATAGCGCGCCAGACCAGCTCGATCGGGTGGGGATAGGTGCGGACGACTTCGACGCTCGTCATGGCTTGATCTCTCTTTCCTTGGCGGCCTCGCGGTCGAGCACAGCGCCCAGACCGTCGAGCTTCTCCGTCCAGAATCGCTCGTAGGCACGCACCCAGTCGGCCACCGACCGCAGTCCCTCGGCGTTGAGGGCGTACTGCCTCTGGCGCCCCACGGGCTTCGACAAGACCAGCCCCGCGTCCCGCAGCACCTTCAGGTGCTGGGACAGCGCTGGCTGACTGAAGGTGAAGAACCCGAGCAGGTCCGACACGGACCGCTCCCCCTCCGCGAGGAGGTCGAGAATCGCCCGGCGACTGGGGTCGGAGATGGCTCGGAAGGTCGCGTCCATGGCTCCACCATATAAGCCACGTCTTATACGTCAAGCCACAAAGCACCCCTTCCATTCCCCAGCGATCGACAAAGCGGTCCAGAGGGTGCGGCCGGCATGCCAGACCCGCCACGACTCCAGGCGAGGCCCCCCGGCGACCCCCAGCGCACGTGGAATGGCTGTGCATGCGGCGCGGCGGCCTCCGGTACGAAGGGGCCTGGCTGCCCAAGCGGCGGCTGCCCAAGTCCTGAATGGGTCCTGAGGTGGGCCGAGGCCCACCCCAGGACCCCCTCCGTCCGCGCGCGTGTCGCCTCGGCGAAGCGAATCACCGGGGCGTTTGGCAGGCCACGGCGCCCGGACTGGAGGAATTTGAACTGGAGGGATGCGGTTCTGCGAGCAGGCTCCGACGGTGGAGGCCTGATTCATGATCTCCGGGATCAGGAGCGAATCGCAGGCCTCCCCTAGTCACCTCGTAAGGCGCTCCCCCAACCCCTCACCAAATCCAGAGAAATGGAGAGCCATGCCCGGATTGCCCCCCGAGCGAGGCTCTTCTAAATTGAGGGATGGCCTTCGGGGGCTCCAACTCTCCCGGCGGCCCCCCAAAAACATGTCGCTCTACTCCACCGCCGCCGAGCCCCAGGCTCCGTACAAGCCCCAGAACCCCATTCGCATCGTGACGGCAGCTTCGCTGTTCGATGGGCATGACGCTGCCATCAACGTCATGCGGCGGATCCTCCAGTCCTCTGGGGCTGAGGTCATCCACCTCGGGCACAACCGGTCCGTGGCGGAGATTGTGGACTGCGCGATCCAAGAGGACGCCCAGGGCATCGCGCTCACGAGCTACCAGGGCGGGCACGTCGAGTACTTCAAGTACATGGTCGACCTGCTCAAGGAGCGCGGCGCCGACATCAAAGTCTTCGGCGGCGGCGGCGGCACGATCCTACCCACCGAGATCGAGGAGATGCACGCCTATGGGGTGGCACGCATCTACTCCCCCGACGACGGCCGCGAGATGGGACTCCAGGGGATGATCAATGATCTCCTGTCCAAGTGTGATGGCGCCGGCGCCGGCCGCATGAGCGTGCAGGGCGCCCTCGCCAAGCTCCCCGCCCGCGCCCACGACGCGATCGCCCAGCTGATCACCGCCGCCGAGAACGAGCCCGGTGCAGCGGACGAGATCCGTTCGGCCCTTGGCGAGCTCCCCGGCAGCGCCACGACCCCCGTCCTCGGCATCACCGGTACGGGCGGCTCGGGCAAGTCGAGCCTTGTGGATGAGCTCGTTCGCCGCTTCCTGCGCGACCAGCCCCAGAAGACCCTCGCGATCCTCAGCGTTGACCCGAGCAAGCGCAAGACCGGCGGCGCGCTCCTCGGCGACCGCATCCGCATGAACGCGATCCACGACGACCGCATCTACATGCGGTCCCTCGCGACCCGCCAGGCGAACCTCGCGCTCTCCCAACACGTTCAGTCCGCCATCGACGTGTGCAAGGCCGCGGGCTTTGACCTCGTCATCGTCGAGACTAGCGGCATCGGCCAGTCCGACACCGAGATCACCGACCACTGCGACGTTTCCATGTACGTCATGACCGCGGAGTACGGCGCCGCGACGCAGCTCGAGAAGATCGACATGCTCGACTACGCCGACCTCGTGGCCATCAACAAGTTCGACAAGCGCGGTAGCCTCGACGCCTTGCGCGACGTGAAGAAGCAGGTCCAGCGCGGGCGCAATCTCTTTACCGTGGACGCCGACACGATGCCCGTACACGGCACCATCGCGTCCCAGTTCAACGACCCCGGTACCAACCGCCTCTACGTCGCGCTCATGGGCGCCATCGTCGAGCGAACGGGCGCGCCGCTGCAACCTGGCACGGACATGGAGCTCGTCGACGGCGAGAAGCGTTCCGTCATCCCCCCGGACCGTGTGCGCTACCTCGACGAGATCCGCGAGAGCGCGAAGCGCTACGACACCTGGGTCGTTCGCCAGAGCGCCATCGCCCGCACGATGTTCCAGCTGCATGGCTCGATCGTGGCCCTGCGCGGCGGCAAGCCCGACGACTCCGTCGTCCTGCCGAAGCATCAAGCCGCGGAAGGCGACCTCCCCGCCGTCTGTGCCCTCATCGAGCGCTACGAGTCCCTCGGTACCGATCTCGACGGCCGCGCCCGCAAGTCCCTCGAGGAGTGGCCTGCGCTCCTTGAGCAATACAGCGGCGACGTCTTCGAATTCTCCGTGCGCGGCAAGACCCTCACGCAGCCCCTCACCGTCGAGAGCCTCTCCGGCACGAAGGTCAAGCGCGTAGCCCTCCCCCGCTTCGTGGACTGGGGTGAAATCCTCCGCTGGCGCGGGCAAGAGAACGTCCCTGGCGCCTATCCCTACACCGCAGGCGTCTTCCCGCTGAAACGGCAAGGCGAAGACCCCGCCCGCATGTTCGCCGGCGAGGGCGGCCCGGAGCGCACGAACCGCCGCTTCCACTACGTCTCCCGCGGCCTGCCCGCCGCGCGCCTGTCCACCGCATTCGACAGCGTCACCCTCTACGGAGAGGACCCCGCCGTGCGCCCGGACATCTACGGCAAGATCGGCAACTCCGGCGTGTCCATCGCGACGGTCGACGATGCGAAGAAGCTCTACTCCGGCTTCGACCTCTGCTCGGCCACGACCTCGGTGTCGATGACCATCAACGGCCCCGCGCCCATGGTCCTCGCGTTCTTCATGAACGCCGCCATCGACCAGACCTGCGAGAAGTACATCACCGAGAACGGCCTCGAGTCCGACGTCGAAGCCGCCTTCGTCAAGAAGTACGACGCCCAAGGCAAAGACCGCCCCACCTACCAAGGCGACCTCCCCGAGGGCAACAACGGCCTCGGCCTGATGCTCCTCGGCCTTTCAGGCGACGAGGTCCTGCCTGCCGACGTCTACGCCGAGCTGAAAGCCAAGACCCTCTCCCAGGTCCGCGGCACCGTGCAAGCGGACATCCTCAAAGAGGACCAGGCCCAGAACACGTGCATCTTCTCGACCGAGTTCGCCCTTCGGATGATGGGCGACATCCAGGAGTACTTCGTTGAACACAACGTCCAGAACTTCTACTCGGTCTCCATCTCCGGCTACCACATCGCCGAAGCCGGCGCGAACCCGATCACGCAGCTCGCGTTCACCCTCGCCAACGGCTTCACCTTCGTCGAGTACTACCTCTCCCGGGGCATGGACATCGACGACTTCGCGCCGAACCTCAGCTTCTTCTTCTCGAACGGCACGGACGCCGAGTATTCCGTCATCGGCCGCGTCGCCCGCCGCATCTGGGCCAAGGCCATCAAAGAGGTCTACGGCGGCTCCGAGCGCGCCCAGAAGCTGAAGTACCACATCCAAACGAGCGGCCGATCCCTCCACGCCCAAGAGATCGCCTTCAACGACATCCGTACGACGCTTCAAGCGCTCTATGCCCTCTTCGACAACTGCAACAGCCTCCATACGAACGCGTATGACGAGGCCATCACCACCCCCACCGAAGAGTCCGTCCGCCGCGCCCTCGCGATCCAGCTCATCATCAACAAGGAGCTCGGCCTCTCCAAGAACGAGAACCCCATCCAGGGCTCGTTCATCATCGAGGAGCTCACGGACCTGGTCGAAGAAGCCGTCCTCACCGAGTTCCACTCCATCTCCGAACGCGGCGGTGTATTGGGAGCCATGGAGCGCATGTACCAACGCTCCAAGATCCAGGAAGAGTCCCTCCACTACGAGCACCTCAAGCACACCGGCGAGCTCCCCATCGTAGGCGTCAACACCTTCCTCAACGCCGAAGGTTCCCCCACCATCATCCCCGACGAAGTCATCCGCTCGACGGAGGAAGAGAAGCAGTACGCCATCCACTCCCGCGAAGCCTTCCAGTCCCGCGGCGCGTCCCTCTCCACGGACGCACTGGCAACCCTCCAGTCCACCGCCCTCAACGCCGGCAACATCTTCGAGTCCCTCCTCGAAGTCGCCAAGACCGCGTCCCTCGGCGACATGTCCGCCGCCCTCTACGAAGTCGGCGGCCAGTACCGCCGAAACATGTAGCAAGAGCCGCGTTTCGGCGGACCTGATACGGCCCCAACTCGCGACGTCCCCACGATTCAGCCGATACCCCACATGGGGTGTCGGCTGCTTCTCTTCCCCCACACCTCTCACCCTTCCCAGATTCGCACCTTTGACCGACCATCGACTTCACCCTGGACCAAGATCGACGACATTCCAGCCTCGTGTGACCCCAACTCACCGCGCCGAACCCACCGCCCCATCGCCAAAACTTGCGCTTTGGATCTCTTATCCCCCCACCAACGTGCCCCGCATTGGTGTCCATCAGGCGATTCCTTCTGCGGCGCAGCGCACGACGATGCGAGGCCACGTCATCTCAATGGGTGAGGCCCCGATCAGCTGGGCAGGTCGTCCAGCCATGGCAGTGGTCGCCCAAAGAGAGCAAGTAGCGTCGCCTAGCGTTTCAGCCCTTCGAAGGTCGAGGGGTCAAGCTCGTCTAGCAACTCAAGGAAGCCTGCCTTGCTCATGCGCCCCTGTTCGTAGTGCAAGACGTTCCCTCTCGAATCCGTGATGATGGTCGTTGGAGTGGAGGCAATGCTGTAGCGGCTCAATGATGAGGCCGCGTCAGGGTCATCCACGTCAATCGCCACAGGGACGAACAGTCCATTGACCGCGGCCATTACCTGTTCATCCGCCCAGACCTGGCGCTTCATGATCTGGCAGGGAGAGCACCACTTTCCGGTGAAGAAGAGTAGGACCGGTTTGTCGAGCTCGGCAGCTTCTTCTTGCGCAGCCGCGTAGCTTGCAGACCAGGCAATGCGGTTGGAAGGTGCATAAAACGAGTACCAGGCGTAGCCGAGCGATACAACGAGGAACGAAAGCCAGAAACACTGCCAGAACCGGCCAGCCTTGGCCTTACTTGGTTGTGGTTCGATCTCGTTGAGCCTTGCTGCTTGGGGCTGATCTTCGTTCATGAAACACGCCGCATCTATGGGGACTGCTTAGCACCGCGACGTTACACGAAGCGCGCCGTCCGGCACAACCCCCTGTCAGGACGCGGCACCTTCCCGCTCCGGCACCAACGCCAGACATGCCCCCACCGGATCTTGGACGACCGCCGAGGCGTAGTCCCCGGCCGGGCTTCCGCCCTCGCGGGACCTGCTGTAGCCGGCGTAACGCTCCCCCTCGTCCTCCACTCCCGAGTCTTGCACCGTCCAGCCAATGGCCATGCCATGGAAGTCACGGGTTCCCGGAGCATAGGAGCTGTCTCTTATACACATCTGACGCTGCCGACGATATGCAGTGTG
>CAJXRJ010000079.1 GCA_913058555.1 uncultured bacterium | reverse complement strand
CGAGATCATGCCTAGTCTCGTGGGCTCGGAGATGTGTATAAGAGACAGCTGCGACGCAGACGGCGCGTTCCTTTTCGAACGCCTCATCCCCGGCCGCTGGCAAGTGGAACTGACGGACGAAGAGCGCGTCCCTGGCCATTCGACGACAACGAGCGACGGCAGCCCCTTCCGCGAGGAAGAGATCCCGTGGAACTACGAGGTGCGCGAAGGGGCAACGACGCGGGTGGACCTCGGCGAGCCCGTCGAGAACCCCGCGGAGCTCATGGGCACCATGGCCATCGACGGCGTGGGCGCGAAGGGTTGGGTCGCCACGCTCATCGCCCAGTCCGACATAGCGCGCCTGCGCACGGACTCGCCGGAGGCAAAGCTCGACGCGGACGGCACCTTCACGCTGCGCGTTAGCGCGCCCGGCGAATACAGGCTCTCCTTGTCCGAGCCGGAAGCGGGCCGATCGCTCGTCACGACCCTCGTCGTGCTCGCCGCAGGGAGCAATGAATGGTCGGCCAGCTTCGAAACCGGTGAGCTCCTCTTGGCCGGCCGACCCGACCCTTCAGGCGAGTCGCTGGACATCCTCGTGGCCGAGCGCTCGGGCTTCGCCTTCCTGCACATGCTCGATCCCAAGGGCGAACAGCCCCGGCGCCTGCGCGGCGTACCCGCCGGCCCATGCCGCGTATCGCGCCACCGACGCGGCGCCATGGACGGGCCGAACCTTCTCAAGGGCGGCGAGACTCGCTTACGGGTGGAGGCCTTGGCCGACTCGGTGGTCGAAGGCACGTACTAGGGCGCTCGGGGGGGCTCCGCCGGCTGCCGAAGAAGGCCGCCGGCGAGGGTGCACACGACACCCCACACCTGCCCTCTTCCTGCCGCGGACGCTGCCCACGCGCCCCCGAGGGCCCCAAGCCTCGGTATGAACGCCCCGATAGCTGGCCGCACCTACCATGGTGCCTCTCCGCTCAGGCTCGTTCCCCATTCCGACCCCATCTCGCATTCATATGAAAGCCTCCCTCAAGCTCGCCTGCTCCATCGCCCTGTCGGCCACCGCCCTGGCCGACAACATCACCCTCACCCCCACCCAAGACAACACCATCTACCTCTTCGGTGCGGGGAACCGAAGCAATGGCGCAGGGGGCACAATGTTCGTCGGGGTGACCGGAAACGGCGGGTCGACGCGGGCCCTGGTGAAGTTCGACGTCTCCGGAGCCGTCCCCGCCGGATCGACGATCAACAGCGCATCGCTGCAGCTGAGGATGGTGAACGTCGCCAACACGGCCGCGCCCACAGAAACGCAGACGGTGCACCGGCTCACCGCCGATTGGGGCGAGGGCACTTCGACGCCGCTCATGGGCGGCGGCAGCGGAGGCATCGCCACGACCGGTGATGCGACGTGGCTCAACACGTTCTACCCCTCCATGGTGTGGGGCACCGCCGGGGGTGACTTCGTGGCGGCCCCGTCGGTGACACAGACCGTGGGAGTCAGTGGATCTCCCACCTTCTCGTCGGCCGCCCTCGCGGCGGACGTCCAGTCGTGGCTGGACGGAACCGCCGGCCAATTCGGCTGGCTCATCAAGGATGACGAGAGCGGCGTTTCCGCTCGGGTCTACTCGACCCGCGAAGGAGCGACCGCCCCCGCGCTCACCATCGACTTCACGCCCCCTTCCAGCGGCATCGGTTTTATCTACTGCAGCACGAGCCCGAACAGTTCAGGTCTGCCCGCCACCCTCACTGGATCCGGTTCAGCCACGGCGGCCGACAACAACTTCACTGTCACCGCCACGGACTTGCCCCCCAACCAGTTCGGCATCTTCGTGACGTCGCAAACCCAGGCCCTTCCAGGTGCCATCAACCTCTGCCTGGGCGGATCCATCGGACGCTTCACCGCCCCATCGCAGATCCTGAGTAGTGGCGCCGGAGGCACCTTCTTCCTTTCCCCCGACCTCACCGCCTTCCCCCAGGGCAATGGCTCCGTCCCCGTGATGGCCGGGCAAACCTGGAACTTCCAGGCGTGGTTCCGCGACAGCATCGGCATCGGTTCCAACTTCACCGACGGCCTCGAGATTCAGTTCAACTGAGCCCGCGCGAAACGTCGCCCGGGGAGCCGAGCGGCGAACACGCAGCCTGACCGTAGTTGGCGCCGCGCCTCTCGTCTGAGGCAGCCGCTTCAGCTACGTGCGTGGCGACCGTGTTTCCCTGTCGGTCGGCGGCGAACGAGCACCGGGGGCATCCTCATGGCGCAGAGGCCTTGGGTGCCCTGGGGCGCCCCGAGTTGCGCCCCAGCGACCAGGGGCGGCTTACTCGAGCGGAACGTCGATCGCCCGGGGCTCGCCGTTCCGGACCACGACGACCTTGACAGTCTTACCATCGTCAGCGATCCGCGGCACCGACACGGCGTCGCCAACGACGGTGATCGGACGCGCAGGGGCGTCGCGGTTTGCGATCACGAGCACCTCGACTTCCACTGATGTCGCGACGTTGACGTGGCGGGCGCGGTAGATCAGGTGCTGGCCGCCTGCGCTCCATAGCCAGTCCCCGATGGGCTCCGCATTGATCTCGATCGCCGTACCGTCCAGGAAAACGTGCGGCCGTCCCTCCGACCGAACAACCCAGACCGTCGTCATCTCGTCGGTTCCAAGGTCAAACCCCTCGATCGTTCCGACGGCGGGCGACTGGTTGGTATCGATCACCACGCATTCGTGGCCATCGTCGCGCCGTGCGACATACGCGGGAGTGCCGTCGGCGCGGACCCTGAGCTGCTCGACCGCGGCGAACCATTTGCCCTCCTCGATCACGTGATCGGCGTACTGATCCACCCGCTGCCCTTTCCGGCCGCTCGCGCGGTAGGCAAAGCGCCCGTCCGATCCGGGGAGGATCTGGTCGATGTCTTCCACCTCGGGCCCTTTGCTCCACTTGCCGTCCTGGAACACCAGGAACTTGGAGCCACCTCCGGTAGGTACCGGGTAATCATCCGGGAGGAGCGTGAAGACGTAGGCATCCGTCGCCACCTCAAAGGCGATGGCGCCGGTTTCTCCGACGTGCGGCCGTCCGATAGCATCAAAACCGGCGCGATCATGGTCCGGGGTGATCCTGCGCAGCCTCTTCTCAGCGACGTCGTAAACCGCCGGAACGTACTCATCGCCCACTTCAATCCCGTGGCCGACATAGGCTCGGCTCGCCGCTGGAGGGAGCACCCGCCCGCCCCAGTCGGTACCAACGCCATCGACATATAGGCGCCATTTTTCCCCGTCGCGCAGGCGCGCGATGGGCTGTGTCGTACCAGGGAGGAAGCCCCTCAGATCGATCTCGTCGGCGCGCGCCACCGACGCGATGTCACTGAAGTCGGCGGTAGCGGTCACGAGTATCCTCTGCCCCTCGTCGTCATCGACCCAGGCGTAGCCATCGGCGCCGGTCAGGACGCGGACGCCCCACGACGCGGCGTTCATGACGCTGTCACAGACGAGCATGTCAACGCCATCACGGCGCGCCGAGTGAAGAACGTGCCGGCCGCCGAGGACAATGCGTGGCCGCGCCACTTCGTCGAATCCTGGGCCACTGGTGACCGCCCCAGGGGAGCCGCGGTGAATGTGCCACTGCCCCCCCTCGTCCCGTATGGGGTAGGCCCAGCGGGAGCCGTCCTCAGCGAACACGGGATCACCTGCCCAGGCACTGTCGCCGCCGGCGATCTTGCCATTCACAATGACGTTGGCTTGGCTCGTCACAAAGGCGGGGGTCACTGAGTACCCATTCGATCTGTGCTCCGCGCACTGCTGTTCGCGTGCCTCCTCGAAGTTGTCAGCGGGCTCGCCGTCAAGGGCAACGGCCATGCCCCAAGAGGTGCCGCCAGGGCTGACGACCGGGTTGCGGGCCCACGCCACGCTGAAGCCGTCGGTGCCAACAACCGCCATGGTCTTCTCGCCGTCCCACATTCGAAAGGCGACCAGGTCGCCACCCGCAAGGGGCAGGACCACCGGCGAGCTAGCCCACTCGGCGGGTTCACTGACTTTTGGACCAATGTGAACGATGTAACGGCCGTCCGCGAGCCGTTCCCGCCAGGCAACGGCGTGGCCGTCCGAGTCGAATGTCGGCACGGATGCCTGCCCTGGCTTGAGGTCCAAGCCGAAGGCCAGTTCCCGCCCGGCGATGGTGCCGCGATGGTGACCGTTTTCCTGCTCTAGCAGATAAAGGTCCGTCGTGCCATTCACGAAGCCGACCGCCTTGAGGTTCGGCAAGGCCCGCGTCCCCGTGGGAGTGATGAGGTGAAGCACGCTGTCCCGCGTCCCGACAAAGGCGCAGGCGCCAGCAACGTCCCCACACGTGACAAGCTGCAGGGCGTCGAAGGGCCCTGACTCGCCGTGCCCCCAGCCCCCCCAGAACCCGTCAGCGCGCTGCGCGATGTAGGCAATGCCGAGGCCATCCCCGGTGAGTTCGATGGTCACGATCCCGTCCGCAGCAGGAACACTGCCGAGGCCCATCGGTTGAGCTGGATTCGCGGGGGCCGCCGCCCCACCCGGAGTCGTCCGCACGATCTCGCCCGAGCCGTCCACCCAGAGGTCGTCGCCCGTGCCCTCGACCCCGTCCGCCCCGATCGAGGTGACACGGAAGTCCGCGCCATCATTGGTGACCTCGTAGCGCATCGGATGCTGCCACGGGTCGAGCAGGTCGCTTGCGTGGATCAGGTCCTCTCCGATCAGGGCCACGAGGCCGGTGGACGTCGGAGGGTATTGGCCGTTGGCGATCTGATATAGGACAAGGGCGGCCTCGATCGACTGCAGCCGGCCTTCGGCGGCCGGCGCGTGGTCTCGCTCCCGGAGCATCGCCTCGAAGAGCGATGCGGCATCGGGATCGTGCTCCGCAAGCGCCTCCGCAAGAGCGCCTTCGATCGCCTCCTCGCTCAGCTGATGGGCTGCCTTGCCAAGGACCACACCCGCCGTCTCAAGGATATCCTCCTCGAGCTCCATTCGCCGGTCGCGCTCGTCGTCGGAGAGCCTCCCTGCTGTGCGCCGCGCTTCGAGGCCGATCCACTCGGAGCCCGATTGTGCAAGCCGCTGCCGCAGGTCGTCGCCCTTCTGGTAGGCGGCAGCATTCGGCGCGAACCAAGAGACCAAGAATGGGAACACAAAGGCGATCAGGTGGCGGTTCTGCATGTCGGGTGCGGTGCTGGGCGGATTCGAGACGCATCGACTGAATCCACACGGGGCCACGGGAGAATCCTCCAAAACCGGTGGGCTGAAGGACGAAGCAGACTCATTCTCAGCCCGCTGCAAATCGGCGCCTGAAGCTGGCCGCTTCACACTACGCCAATGAGCGTAGGACCTTCGGCAGGCCGGCCCGGCCACTCGAATCCCGGATTGAGTTCCTCCCCCTGGGCACAGTTTGGGAATACAGCTCAAGGTGAAGTTCCGGTGGGTCCGGCAACGATGTGATCCATGGGGAAATCCCGCGACGCCATGCCACGTGTTCATGTGGCCCTCCCTGGCTCCCCCGCGGTCACCCATGGAAATGCTTTCTACCCTCCTCCCACCTAGCAAGCCTCTATTGAAGAGTCAGCGGACCTGCCACAGTGGGCACCTCGCCCGCAGGTCTCAACGGGGCCTCACCATCATCGAGGTCGTGATCGCGATGCCTGTGGTCTTGGTCGCACTTGGGATGCTCGTGCAAATGATGTCGACCGGTGGACGCCTCAGGGATGCCGGGCGTGAGGACGGGATTGCCAGCACGGCTGCCCAGACCGTCGTCGAGGAGATGCGCAACGAGAACTTCGGCAGCCTCTTGGCCCTGTACAACTCGGATCCGCTCGACGACCCGGGCGGCCCGGGCACCGCACCCGGCAACACTTTCAACGTCGCCGAATTGGCGGGGCTCGATCCGAACCTCCCTGACCTGATCGGCGAGGTCATCCTCCCCACTTGGAACGCCGGCTCCGTCGTCGCCCCAAGCTGGCAGATTCGGGAGGACGTCCCGAACGACCTTCTGGGAACCCCGCGTGACCTCAATGGAGACGCGGTCATCGACGACCTCGACCATTCTGGCGACTGCACATTGTTGCCCGTCGTGATCGTTGTGCGATGGCGCGGACGACTCGGACCCCGAGAGATCCGTCTCTGCACCGTACTCGCGGAGTTCTACGGATGATCAGCCGCCGTCACTGCAAGAACCTCAGGGGAGGCTTCACCCTACTCGAGACCATGCTGGCCGTCGTGCTCTTCACCATCATGACGGTGAAGGTCTACGACACCATGCAGGCAGCGAACAGGACCAGCAGAGAGTCGACTAGCCGCGTCGTCCTCGAGGATCAAGCGCGCCGCGTGTTGAACCAGATCGCCCTCGCCGTCATGGGAGCGAATCGCGAAACACTCATTCCTGACACGCCCGCGCCCCTGAGCATGAGCGACATGCGCTTCCAGGTGAATCTCGGGATCCAAGACGGCCAGGTCATCTGGAGCGACCCGGAACGCATCGCCTTGGACGACGGTCGCCAACAGGCGTTCTGGAGCGCCAACCCCGATGCGGCCAACGAGTACCGCATCGTCTGGAGCAACATTGTGACTCCGTTCCTCGAGGGTGAGATCCCCAACGGGATGGACGACAACGGCAATGGCCTCATCGACGAGAAGGGCTTGAGCCTGGAAGTGGACCGCAACGCCGTACGCATCCGGTTGACGCTCGAACGTCTCACGGAAGAAGGAGAATCGGTCACCGAGACCGTGGAGACGACCGTGACCTGCCGCAACCTGAACGTGAACGGATGACAACCCGGCGCCCCAGAGGACACGCGCAGAGACGAGGAGCGGCACTCGCCATGGCGATGATCGTCGTAACGGTCGTCGCGATGCTCGGGGCGGGGTACCTCCAGGTCACGTCGGCGCTCGCAAGGCGCCAGTTCAATGCCATCGACAATCAGCTTGCTTTCTATCTGGCAGAGGCGGGTCTCGCTGAGTCATTCCAGCCGGTCCGCATGGGACGCTCGGTCCAGATCGGCAGCGAAACCGACCCCGCAATGTTTGGGCAGGGCCTTCTCTGGGTCGATGTGCTAGAGCTCGCCGATGGCAACGTTCGCCTGGACAGCACCGGTCTCGTCGGCAGTGGGCGCGCCACCCTTTCCTTCGTACTTGAGCCGGTTGAGTTCGACCTGGGCTTCTTCGGTGACGAGGACCTCATCGTCGACAATGTTTTTCTGACCGACGGGTGGGACCCAGCCGCGGGGAGCTACACAGAACAAGTGGGTCTGGAGACGATCGAAATCGACAAGTCCTACCCATTCCTGCATGTGATGAAGGAGGACAACATCCTCTTCTACGAGGGAACGTTCTACAGGTACGTTGGCCCCGAGAAGGGAAGCGTGCAGTACGACGCCTCGGTCCCCTACGCCTCGCTGGTGGGCATGTCCGGGAGTTCGAACTACGGCCTCGATCCCGGCGACTTCACCGATGCTGACTGGAAGGAGGACTACGTGCCCGGACGCTCCGATGCCTGGGCCCTTGCGGGAAACGACGACGATGACTACGAAGGGCCGCTGGTCTGCGAGATTGACTTTGTCCGCGCCTACTTCGCCGGCCTCGACGCCAATCCTCCCCCAGCCGAAGAAGGCGGCGACTCGGGACCAGAAAGCGAGCTCGGCGTGACCACGGGTCAGGGTGCCCTCCTCGGGTCAAACGGCGACGTGCACTTCACGTTGCCCACCGGGGAAGTCGCGGAGATCTGGGGAGATGTTCGGCCTGGGCCGGACGGGAGCGTCACCGGGCTTGACTCGGTGACCATCGACGGCGCCACAGGGTCCCGGGCGACGCAGGTGGAGCTGCCGGTCGTCACGGTGCCGGAAGTCACGATGTCAGCCGCCGTCCGCCATGATGACCTGCTCCCGATGTTGATTCCCCAAGGGGAATCGGGCCACACACGCATCGAGGTCGCGGCGGGAGCTGAGCTCGTGATCCGCGGGCCCGCGACCGTCGTGATCGGGGAGCTCGTACTCGAGCCAGGTGCCCATCTCGAACTCGATACCCGTGCCGGCGAGGTCGCCCTCTTCGTGACCGACGAGCTGGACCTCCAAGGGGGTTCCACCGTGGCCACCTCCGGCGTCGAGCCCGACGAAACCACCGTTCAGGTGTCCTCCACCGCGAACGACCCGCTGAATCCCGCGGTCACGCTCGACGCGACGAGCCAGTTCTATGGAACCGTCTACGCGCCGGACACGGACGTTCGCATCGGTTCGAACTTCGAGATCTTCGGCGGCGTGATCGCGCGCCGACTGGACATCAGCGCTGGAGCGCGTCTGCATTTCGACAGCTCCGGCGGAGACGGACGCAACCGCCCCCGGATCATCGGCTGGCGCGTGATCGAAGTCCCGGCAGCCGCCAGGCGTCGTGGAGATCCGTTCCGCTTGCTCGGCGTGGATCCCACGAACGCTGCTGTGCTCGCCGATGCCCACGACCTTGGCAACGTGACCATGGATCTCGACTACATCGATCTCGCGGGCGTCGAGCGCAGCTACGTAGGCAGTGAAGACCTCTTCAACTGGGACGACGTCGAAAGCGTGGTCAAGGTGGAGCGTGAAGCGCTGCGACCCAAGGAGGTGCCCGACGACGCGCCCCCCGCGGACGAGCCTCCCGCGGAGCCCGAGGAAGAGGTCCGGCCAGGAGTTCTGGATGCGATTGCGTCCATGGACGAGTCCGACCTCAGAGACTTCTTGCTTGCGAACCTGCCGCTTTCGGATGCTGAGCTCGAAGCCGCTCTCGCAACGGACAAGCTAGGTACGTTGCACACAGCGTTGGTCCTGGGAGGCTCGTCGCCGTTGAGCGTCGAGATGCTCAGGACGGCCGCCACGGGAACAACCCAGCTGGACGCCACCGGACTTGGGGCACTGCTCCTCTTGAACTCCCCCCTTCCCGAGGATGTTCTCCAGTCCGTCGCTGACGATGACGGCACCCTTGTCACCGACTTCTTCAAGACCAAGATTCTCGGCGCGAACTAATCACGCAGCCATCGCGCCGGGGCCGGTCGCCGTCAGATGACTGGTGTTCATGGCCGCGGCGAGTCGAGCCAATACGGCGACGCCGGATGTAGCCTCAGCCGAGCAAGGTGACCGTTCCGCACGACGGTCGGGACGTCCGCGTGCACCAGAGCGTCGAAACGGCGATCCCCAAAGGCGGGGCCGCGATCGAGTCGCCTGAACCCCGGGCAAACCACCGTCCCGCCGGGGTGGCAATGGCGCGCGGCCCAAGCACCTCGATGTGAACGCCGCCCCACGATGATCACCACTACCGCTGAGCACCACGCGAGCTCCACCCACGGATCGTCGCACAGCGGGCCGAGCAGGCAGGACCCGTTGATCGTGGTATAAGGAATGGGCTTCCAGCTCGCCTCGGCCCCTCTTCCCAGTGACCCTGATGCTCGCACGCGCCTTTCTCTTCGTTACCACCAGCATTCTGGCTACGCCCCCCTCCGCCGCGCAGCAGTTCCATATCGGGATCGTCTCAGCCGGTGACTTGACTACAGCGGACTGCTGGGTCTCCGACGTGACGGATTTCCTGACGGCGTCCCTTCGCTTCAGCTCGGTCACCGCATTCGATGCCCTTGCAGCGACTCCGACGCTCACAGAGCTCCAGAACTTCGACGCCGTCCTTACGTACTCAAACTACGACTACCACGACTCGGTTGCGCTCGGTGACGTGTTGGCAGACTACGTCGATAGCGGTGGCGCCGTTGTCGTCGCATCGTTCTCCCACATCGTCCTGTCCCCCGCCCGAAGGCTGAGGGGACGCTGGGAAACGGGCGGTTACGAGGTCATCGAAGCGAACTTGGGAATAGAGACCAGCTTTGCCTCGCTCGGGCAGGTTGTCGTCCCCGGTCACCCCGTCATGAACGGCGTCACGACGCTGTCCGGCGCGAGCGCTTTTCGGCCCCTGCCGTCGACATCCATACTCCAGGGCTCCGTGATTGCGCGCTGGAGCGACGGCGCAATCCTCGCGGCGGTCGGCGACAACCCCGCACGCGTTGATCTGGGACTTTTTCCGCCTTCGGACCGCTGCACCTCCGGCCCGGGCTGGACCTTCGGCCAAGACGGTGACGTGCTCATCGCGAACGCGCTCGCCTTCGCGGCGTCGAGCGGCGGCGTGTCAATCGGGACGAACTACTGTTCAGCAGCACCGAACACGACGGGCGTACCGGGGACGATGCTCGTGCTCGGCAGCCCCGTCGCACTCGTCAACAACATCACGCTGGTCGCGGAGAACCTGCCCGCCAACCAGTTCGGCATCTTCGTCGTGTCTCGGACCCAGGGTTTCATTCCTGGTTCAGGCGGAGCAAGCAATGGCAACGTCTGCCTTGGCGGAACGGTTGGGCGCTTCATCCAGCCAGGACAGATCGTGTCCTCCGGTGTCGACGGGCGATTCTCCTTGCCCATCGACCTCACCTCGATCCCGCAGGGCAGTGCGACCGCGTCGGTGGTGGCGGGCGACACGTGGAACTTCCAGGCGTGGCATCGATCGAACGTCGGTCTCCGATCGAACCTGACCGACGGCTCGTTTGTGACGTTCCACTGAGCGACCTGTGGCCGGCTCTGAAGTCCGGTTGGGCCCTACCGCGAAAGCTCCTGGGCCCATGCGAGTTCGTCAGCCGCTTCCGGGACCCGTGGCTCGGGCCGAATGACCTGGTACCGTACGGCCCCCTGAAACCAACCACGAAATTGGAGACGCCTGCATGTGTGACGAATTCACTTCCGAAGCCGATGAGGCAAACCTCGCCCGCCGCGGCCTGACACGGCGCGAATTCGCTGCGCTCAGCGCCAGCGCCGCCCTGGCGGGCTGCGCGAGCTCGCCGGCCGGGGATCAAGGACTCGCCAGCGCTGAACTGACCGAGCGGACAGTATCCATCACCACAGAGGATGGCACGGCCGATGCCTTCTTCGTGCACCCCGCGAAGGGTTCGTATCCCGGCGTGATCATGTGGCCTGACGTTGCGGGCCTGCGTGAATCCAAGAGGGTCATGGCCCGGCAGCTCGCGGCTGAGGGCTACGCGGTCCTGGTGGTCAACCAGTACTACCGCGGTTCGGCTGCGCCCCTCCTCGAGAGCTTCGCGGAGTGGCGGACGCCGGAAGGCAAAGCCAAGATCTCGCCCCTGCGCCGGCAGCTCACGCCCGCGGCCGTCACGCGGGACGCCAAGGCCTTCGTGGCCTTCCTCGACGGTGAGGCGGCCGTCGATGGGGCCCGCGGCATCGGGAGCAACGGATACTGCATGGGCGGCTCCTTTACCGTGCGAACCGCCGCTGCGGCCCCTGACCGCGTCGGCGCGGCGGCGTCCTTCCACGGTGGCGGCCTGGCCACCGACGCGTCCGACAGCCCCCACCAACTCATCAGCAAGACCCAGGCGTCGTTCCTTTTTGCGATCGGTCGCAACGACGATGAGCGTGATCCGGAGGCCAAAGGGAAGCTGCGCCAAGCCGCAGACGCCGCGGGCCGTTCCGCCGAGATCGAGATCTACCCAGCCGACCACGGCTGGTGTGTACCTGACTCCCCAGCCTGGGACGCGGATGCCGCGGACAAGGCCTGGCAAAGGATGCTGGCGCTCTTCGCGAAGCTCTAACCCCCATTCAGGCTCGCCCAATCCGCCCTAAGCAGCGTGGAGCCGCTGGCTACGCATTCTGGCGACCTGCGGGCCTCGCCCGAAAAGACGACTCTTGCGGGCATGCAAGATCCTGATCGAAGCGCAGCGAAGGCGCCTCCGCCGCGCGTGGTCGCGCTCATGGGCAGCTACCGCGACGGCGGGGCTGTCGATGAGGCGATCGCAGGCGTCCTCGCCGGCGCGCGTGACGGGGGCGCACAGACGGATGTCATCCGGCTGAAGGACATGAACGTGGAGTTCTGCACGAACTGCCGCGCCTGCACGCTGCAGCCTGGCGTGGATAGGGGCACCTGCCTGATCCATGACGACCAGGATCAGATCCTGCGCTCGCTCGATGGTGCGGACGCCATCGTCCTCGGGGCCCCCGTCAACTTCGGTGACGTCAATGCCCTCACGCGCAGGCTGCTTGAGCGCATGGTGGGTTTCGCCCATTGGCCGGAGGGGGCGAAGGCCCCAGTTCCAAGGGAATCTGGGACGAACAAACCGGCGGTCCTCGTCACGGCATCGGCGGCCCCATCGGTATTGACACGGACCCTGATGCGGCCCCTCCGAACCCTGAAGCAGATGGCGAAACTCCTGCATGCCAAACCAACGGGCACGCTCGTCATCGGCCTCGCCGGCGGCAACAAAGCACTCACCGAGCGGCAACGGAGAAAAGCGCGGGGGCTCGGGCGGCGGCTCGCGCGCCAGGCGGCGCAACACGCGCCCCGTCCCAAGCACATCGCCGCCCTGTGACTCCCATGGGTGCCACAGAAGAGCTTCGCCTGCTCGCCCTTGGTACCCGGCCCCCGAGCCACTACCGTTGACGCGGGCCCGGCAACGGCCTTGAAGCAAATGGAATTTCAGGACTACTACGAAGTGCTCGGCGTGGCACGCGACGCGGCGCCTGAGGCCGTGAAGAAGGCGTACCGGCGCCTCTCGCTCAAGTGGCACCCCGACCAGCACAAGGAAGAGGACCGCGAAGCTGCCGAGAAGAAGTTCCACAGCATCAGCGAGGCGTACGAAGTCCTCTCCGATCCGGAGAAGCGCGCGAAGTACGACCGCTTCGGCAAAGACTGGGAGCACGGCCAGGAATTCCAGCCGGGCCCAGGCGGCTCGCCCGGCGGCGGGCGCCCCATGAGCGCCGAGGAGTTCGAGCAAGCGTTCGGCGGAGGCGGCGGATTCTCGTCCTTCTTCCAGCAGATGTTCGGGGACGACATGCGCCAGGAATTCGGCGGCCGCCCCCAGCAGCACGCGCGCTATCAGCACCGCGGCGCCGACGCGCAAGCCGAGCTGCGGCTCGGGATCACCGATGCGCTCCAGGGCGGCAAGCGCAACTTCACCCTTCCAGCGCGTGCCAGCTGTCCAACATGCGGGGGGACGGGCTTCGCCCGCGGCCACGTCTGCCCAAGCTGCGGCGGCGTCGGGCAGACGGCCAAGGAGCAAACCGTCGAGCTCAAGATCCCCGAGAAAGTCCGCGACGGATTGAAGCTCAGGCTGAAGGGACTCGGCGACCCGGGGCCCGGCGGCGCAGAGGGCGAGCCAGGCGACCTTCATCTGATCATCCGGCTTGTCGATGACTCGACGTACACACTTCGGGGATCGACGCTTGAGGCGAATGTCCCGATTGCGCCCTGGGAAGCCATCGCCGGCGCGCGGATCGACGTGCGCACCGGGCAGGGCGTCGTTTCCCTCAACGTCCCCGCCACAACGCGGTCGGGCAAGAGGCTCCGGCTGCGCGGCCAAGGGCTTGCGCAGGCCACCGGCGGCCCCGGCGACCTCGAGGTCGTCCTCGGGATCGACCTGCCGAAGGACCTCACGGAGCGGCAGCGCGAGCTGATCCAGGAAGCCGGCGCGGCGGGTGAACCCACGGTCCGAGGCGGAGCACGCACGGGGGAAACATCATGAGCGAAGACCGTCAATCCATCGGCGGCGAGCTGTTCTTGTCGCTGCGAACGGTGGCCGAGACCTTCCACGTGGAAGTCCTCGTCCTGGAGCAGGCCTACGAACACGGCCTGCTCGGCGAAGGCGTGCAGCGCGAGGCCGTGATCATGCTCCGTGCCGTTCAACTCGACCGCGTCGCCACCGTCGTTCGGCTGCACGTGGAGCTAGGCGTCGATCTCGAGACCCTCGAATGGGTCCTCGGTCCGCCCGAGGCGTGACGGAGCGGTGGCTACCGGGGCTTGTTCAACCAGCTCAGCTGCGGCCACCAGTCATCCCCGTCGTTATCCAGTGACGCGCCGGGCCCGCTACGTCCGCGCCGCACCACTTCCGTGAGCTCCTCCGTGAGCGAGTGGACGATGTCCGGGAAGCTCTCTGCCACGTCGTTCTCCTCGCGGGAATCGTCCCCCAGATGGAACAGCTCCGGCCGCTCGCTGCGGCGCGTGGGCGGAAACACCAGCTTCCACGGCCCTCGCCGGAAACCGAAGCGCCCATCGCCGGAGTGGTGCACAAGGGACCCGCGCCCGCCTGCGCCGCCGGCCAAGAGCGGTGCGAAGCTCAGGCTGTCCTCCGCTTGGGCTTCGGGCAGCGAGACACCCGCGATCTCGGCGAGGGTTGCCAGGAGGTCCACCTGGCCCACGAGCGCGTCGCTCTGGCTCCCTGGATCGACGACACCCGGCCAGCGAACGAAGAACGGCACACGGTGCCCACCCTCGTAGAGATCCCGTTTGCCGCCCCGCAGACCACCGTTCGCGTGGTGCCCGTAGAGGCGTATCCAGTCCTTGTAGTTGTTCTCGGGCCCGTTGTCGGAGGTCAGCACCACGATCGTATTGCGATCGGCGCCGGTCTCCTCGAGCGCGTCCAGGATCTGCCCAATCCGGTGGTCGGTCTCCAGCATGAAGTCGCCGTAGTTGCCCATGCCGCTCTTGCCGCGGAACTCCTCCGCCGTGCAGTGCGGCAGGTGCGGGGAGGTGAGAGCCACATAGGCGAAAAACGGCGCGCCGTCGCGGCTCCGAAGGAACTCGACGGTCTTCTCGGTCGTGATCCGGAGCACCGCGTCGTCCACGAAGCTGGAGGCCACCTCGATGTCGCCGTCCCCGCGGCTCTCCGATTCGTAGGGAGGGGCCATGCGGTAGTCGAGCGGCCGGGTCTTGATCTCGCTCTGCGGGAACTTCTTGCGCGTCCACCGGTCGGCCGGGGCGAGGATGCGATCGTCCTCGATCCAGGTGAGGACACCGTAGTTCATGGACGCGGGGATGCCGTAGAACTCGTCGAAACCCTTCTGAATGGGCCCGTCCAGGACGGGCTCTGACCAGTCCCGTTGCCCCTTGGTGCCGGGGATTTGCATCCCAAGGTGCCACTTGCCAAACATCGCCGTGCGGTAGCCGCGCCCGCGCAGGAGCGAGGCGATCGTCCAGCGCCCGTCCTCGATGAGGCAGTCCGCATCCGCGCCCATCACGCCGCGCTTGAGCTTGGTGCGCCATGAGTACCTTCCCGTGAGCAGGGCGTACCGCGACGGCGTGCAGACTCCGCTCGCGCTGTGCCCGTCGGTGAAAGTCATGCCCCCGCGCGCCAGCCGATCGATGTTCGGCGTGGGGAACCCGCACTCGGGATTCAGCGCGCCACAATCCCCATAGCCCTGGTCGTCGGTGTAGATGAGGACGACGTTCGGGGGACGGGGCGGGGCCACGGCGGTCGACGCGCAGCCGCTGAACAGGACGAGGAGGAGGCTGCTGGTGGGCGCACGCATGGCCGCATGCTACTTGCAGGCGGACAGCCACCACGCACGCGAGGTGCCCCCGCCCGAGCAGCAACGACCCACTTGCGTAGCTACGCTTAGATGACTAAGCTTAAATCGCCACCATGACAGACCCCGTCCCCACCGACCGAGAACTCACCATCCTGCAGGTCCTCTGGGACCGTGGGGAGGCCACCGTCCGCCAGGTCTACGAGGCCCTCCGGGACGATCTCCCGATCGTCCAGAACACGGTGCAGGCCTTCCTCCGCACCATGACCGAAAAGGGCCTGGTGAGCTTCCGATCGGAGGGACGCTCTTTCGTCTACCGGGCCACCAGCGAGCCGGACGCCACCCGCCGGGGCCTTTTGGGGCGGGTCCTGGACCGGGCCTACGACGGGGCGATCGACCAGCTCGTGGAAGGGGCCGTGGGGATCAGTCCGCCCACCCGGGAGGAGCGCGATCGGATCCGAGCGCTGCTGGACCGCCTGGAGGCGGAGGAAGGCGGCCGATGATCGAATTCGCCTCGGCACACGGCGCTCAGCTCGCCCTAGGGCTGACCCTGCTATTGATCGTCGCACTCGCCCTGGGGCGTGCCCATGGCTCCCCGGCGCGGCGGCACCGCTGGGCTGAGGGTGTCCTGATGAGCGTGCCCCTTTGCGCGGCCTTGCTGGTCGTGCCCATGGAGCGGTCCCTCCTCCTGCTGCCCACCACGCCGGTCAGCTCGGCCGCAGTGTCGCCCAAGGCAGCCGCGTCATCGGCCGCCACCCACCAGGGCGGAGCCGCGCCCCTCGGGGCGACGGAGGCCCTTTCCCAGGGCGCCCCGCTCCTCGCCATCGCCTTCCCGGTGGGCGCCGGATTGATCCTCCTCTACCTCGTGAGTGGAGCCCTATTCCTGGCGCACCTCCTGCGCGGCGCCCGCGAGCTACCGGGCACCCGGAGCTCCCCGGGCTCCCCGGGTCCGCGAATCGTGGTGGCACCGAGAGCCCGC
>CAJXRJ010000078.1 GCA_913058555.1 uncultured bacterium | reverse complement strand
GCGGCTGCAGCTGAGACCGGCGGCGTGCCCGCCAATGCGATGTGGCAGGATCCACGCTGGATCACGCTCGACGAGCGCGACGGCTTCTGGACCCTGCGCGTGTGCCTTGCACGAAAGCCAGGGAGATTCAGCAGCGTCCTGCAGGCGGCCTATGCGTCGATCGTGCACGACTGGTTGGACCAGAGCAGCTGGAGCCTGCAGGGTGCCGAGCCCAGCCTGTTTCGGCCGCACGGGCTGGCCGAAGCCCGAACCGTGATCGCGCTCCGATGCGAGCCAATTCACTCCGAGAACAACGTGATCGAGGAGCGGTTGTGGCTTGAGCTGATCGCTAAAGAACGCGCCGACGTGGGGGCGGCCCTGCGCCCGCTCACCGGTGATTGCCAGGATGGGTACGGCCGCACATACGATCCCGTGGGCTTCTTGACCTACGAGGGTCGGTTCAAGGGCGGACGCTACCATGGCCCAGGACGCTTGATCGACGAGCGTTCCGGCCGAGTGGTCACCGCTAGATTCGTGGACGGGCTCGCTGACGGACCGGGCATTGTCGTGGAAGCACCGGCACCGCCCCTGGGCCGCCAACCCTCGCACACTGCACGACGGGTCCGGTTCCAAAGTGGCGTGGAAGTCGATCAGGTCATCGTCCAGCATGGGCCGCCAAAGAACCGTCGCCGGCCGTCGATCGACGGCTACGAGTTTGGCCCATGGATCGCAAGCCGTGGCAAGGTCGTCAGCGGCGACCCGGCGGGTGGGCACGCCTGGATCGATTTCGCCGGACTGGGGACCGTGAACGGCAATTTCATCGATGGCGTAGCGCAGGGAGAGATGGTCTTACGCACGTCCGGCGGTGACGTGAAGCTCTACGAGTGTGTGGACGGAATCCCGGCCTTGGCCCGCTGGATCGTCGCCAAGGATGAGGCGCGGATGCATCGATACCGCGACTACCCGCAGGACTTTACGATTGGCGATTGCCTGAGAGGCAACAGTCGACTGGGGATCGCGACGCTCGTCTACGGCAACGGACGCGTCTATGTCGGCGAGGTCAAAGACGGTCATCCGCACGGTCACGGAGAGCTCCGTGGAGACGATGGCTTTCGCGAGACGGGCACCTTCGTACACGGTGTGAAGCACGGCCGATTCCTTGTGGAGCTCGCGGGTTCTCTCTTTTCGGACTACGCGATCACCTACAACAACGGCGAGAAGGGCGAGGTCGAGCGACTCGAGTTCCTGACGAACTCGGCGAAGGAGCCAGAATCTGACTGGGTCGACCTGCCCGATCAGTTCGACATCTGCTCAACCTGCCGCGGCCTCGGCACCTACTACACAGCCAGCCGCAACGTCGACGAGGTTCAGACCAGCGCGTTCCGCCCGGGCGATCGAAACTACGGCAGCTGGTTGTGGCGCGGTTATGCCCACAAGACGGGGCGTCAGGTCAGTGTCGGCGGCGACCAGGTCCCCTGCAGTCGCTGCGGCGGCACCGGCAGCATCCGCACCCCCGGTGGAACAGTGCCCCGTGCGTGGCTGAAATCTCGGCGGTGATGGTGAAGCCAACATCTGCTGGCTAGAGTTGTCGGAGAGCTCGCTCCGAGGCCCTCCCCCCGGTAAGATCCCACCGAAGACGACGCCACGCTCCGGTGGGGTCCATCCTTCATCCGTTGCTGCTACCGCTCGCCCCGGGGAGGAAGGCCTATGTCATCGAGGTGAGGAAGATGCCGAACGAGTTCGGTGGGAGCTGCGTGGCTTCCACGGCGAGGTCGTTGTCCAGGAATGCGGTGCTGCCGGTCACGGTCAATACACCCGTCTGCCCCATTGAGTTGGGGATAGCGGGGCCACAGTAGCTCGTCCCGATAGGGCCTCCCATGAGGTTTTCGTACCACGCGACCTTGTCATCATCGAGGGACGCGGAGAGATTGTCGGCGTCACCGTCGAGGTCCGTGGCGTAGACCGAGTATGGCCTCACCGAAAGCCATAAAATCGACTCGGGGGCAAACTGCTGAGCGTTCGCAGTAGAAGTGGCGGCGAGGGCGAGAGCGAGGCAGGTAAGCTTCATCGATCCAGTGGAGGCTGCCCAGCGCGTACCGTCAAGGAGCTGGTCTACGAAGCCCGGATGGCAACCAACGCCCCCCATTCCCCGGGTCACGGCCGAGATACACTCCATCCCCCATGGATACCACTCGAGATTCATCTCCCGGGCCTCCGGCCCCGTTGGGCAAGCCAACGGACCCAGTGACATGATCAGCACCCTGTACCTCGTCCTCACCGCTGCCCTGGGAAGCGCTCTACCGCTGAGCGTTCATGCGCGACAACAAGCATCGGCCCCAGAGCCTCCCGGCCCAGTCGCGAAATTTGAGTTCAATGGCACGCTGAAGAGCGTCGTGGCCCCGTTGAGAACGGCATCCGCGTACGGCGGCGAAACCTACGTGAGGGGCCTCGACGGCTTGGCGCTTCGCATCGGTCACACAGCCACCGCGACGGGGGTCGCGGTCGGAACGGAAGGTCTGCCCCTGGATGCTAGCAGCAGCTTCTCGGTCCAATCCTGGGTTCGGACGACTGAGCCTCGGGGGTCGCAAATGGTATTGCTCTCGCAGAAGGAGCTCTCCGACAAGAGCCTTGCGTCACAGAAAGGGGCGGGCTGGGCGTTCTTCATGATCGACGGCACGTGGGCTTGGAACATGGGCTCCGGCAAGAGGCGCATCACCTACGAGCGCGACAACGGCGAGCACATGCCCCTCAACGATGGCCGATGGCATCAGCTCACCATGACCTACGACAGTGGTCTCGGCCAGGTTTGGCTTTACTACGACGGAGTCAACAAGGCGATCTACAATGTCCGAGATTCGACGGGCTTTGATTTCACCAACGCGCACCCCTTGATTGTCGGATCGAAGGCTGCGGCGACAGGCCCCCAAGGGGCGATTCTCCCGGCGATTCGCGATGGAGCCCAATCGCTTCAGGGCCTCGTCGACGCCTTCAACTCCCTCGGTCTGGACGAGGTCAAGCCGGATGAGTTTGTGGAGCTCATCGTGGAACCGAAGCAGCTCTTCGAAAGGAAGGTCGCCGCACGCGTCGCGGCATTGGGGGTCGATGGAGCCGCCTTTGCCGAGGAGGCCCTGTCCATAGACTTCGGGTCGGTGTCCCACGCGGAAGCCCAACTCATGCGCAACCCCTACACGGTGCACCAGGTATTCAATTTCATGGAGGCAGCTCCTCTCCTGAAGATCTTCAGCTTGGACGCCGGAAAAGTCACGATCGACGAACGTTCCGCCCAGGCGTTTGGCGCGCAGGAGCGGCTCCACGACTCCAAATTCGACCTCGACAACCTGACGGTCTGGGACCGCGCGCTGCGACCAGGGGAGATCCTGAGTTCATACGCCGAACACTTCGAGCCTGCTGAGAGGCACCTTGAGGAACGACTCGGTGCCATCACGACAGGCGTCTGGAATGTCTTCCACGGGGGCCTTCACTTCACCGTCGACCAGCATGGTTGGGACTCGAGGTTGGCCATCGCGCAGATCATCGAACGTGAGGAACTCGACGTGGTCATGCTCCAAGAAACCTACTCCGCGGGCGACTTCATCGCGGCGGAGCTCGGCTACTACTTCGCAACGACGGTGGACTGGGATTACCTCAACCAGGGCTCGAACATCTCGGTGGTCAGTCGCTATCCGATCCGGGAGATTCGGGTTCCCGAAGGCGCGGCATTCATGAATGTCGCAGCCAGAGTGGCCATCAGCGAGACTCAGGACGTGTGGGTCATGTCGAACTGGTATGGGATGAACAAGTTCGAGAGCGTCGCCGACTTCCACAACAGCCGATTCAATGCGACGGAGACGACACCGGTGCTCTTCGGAGGGGACTTCAACGCTATACCCCACACCGACGGCGGACAGAGCCCAGCCTCGACGGCGATGCAGAAGGCCGGTTTCACCGATGCGTTCCGAAGCCTCCACCCAAACGTCGCCGAGTCTCCAGGTTTCACCCATCGCAGCGGCCGCCGCATCGATCAGCTCTACTTCAAGGGGCCCGGCATGCGCCACACTTCAACCAGCGTGATCAAGGATTGGCCATCAGGCTTCCCCTCGGACCACTTCCTGATCCGATCGACGTTCAACCTTCGGTAGCCCTTGGTATGCCGCGTCCAGGGCCTCGCGGGCCACCGAACCACGAAGGTACGGATCTCCCGCGTGATTCCCTTCCGCCCTCTTGCACCATTCCCATACGTCCACTTGTCCGCGGTGATTTGCCGACGCCAGCGCCTGATCGTGCGGGGTGTCACGATCGTCGCCACACGACAGCGGAGTCGCAGGGATCGCGTGCGGCTTTCAGCACTTCGCACTGCACCACGCTGGCCTCGAGGGGCAGCTGATCTCCGGGCATCTCTGATGACCATCGGCGCCCACGGTGCCGTCAGAGCGCCGACTGAACCATGGGAGACCAGCCGCCCTCAGGGCAGGAAAGTCACGCCAACGGCACTGCTGAGGTTGATCCCCGAGCCACCAGGCGCGTCGTCGCGGTAGATCAGCTGAAAGTAGTGCCTCGACCCACCGAGGATCGTGGCAGCCGCCGGGCCTGTCGCCAGGTCGAGAGTTAGCATCGCGCTGCCAGCGGAGTCGAGGCGTACCACCGGCGGCAGCCGCGTCAATCCGGGCTGGAACGGGCTGATGCACAGCTCGCCGTCACCGAACGCCAAACGTACAGGATCCTGACCGGTCACCGCGATGCCAAACTGGCCCGCCGGGCCGCCCGCTAGCATGAGACGCAAGTCGTTGTCAGTGACCTCGAGTGAGCCGTCGAGGCTGAGCGTGCACGGGCCGCCGCTCGAGCTTGGGGCGCCGGGGCACGCCTCGAAGGCGTACCCCTCGAGTCGAAAGAGGTAGATGGCTCCCGCGTTGCAGCCGCTGCCTCCCCCGCACGCCTCGTCGTGGAAGGGGTTAGCGGCCGCAAGCACGTCACCGTCCAGCGCAAACCGTGACCCGAAGGTGTTGGAACTCGAGGTGTCGTGCGCCTGGAACGACAGCGTCTGGACCCACTCGCCGGCCAGGTATTCGTAGCCCGTGACGAAATCGCCGCTCTGCGCGCCGACGAGGAGTTGCGTTCCGTCGAACTCGACGGAGTATCCCACGCGGGACAAGGGCTGGGCAAAGCTCGGCACGAGCTTGCTCTCAAACGTCCAGGCGCCAAGGGCGCGACGAAACACGTAGACCGCCCCCACTTGTCCGTCAGCGTAGCGCGCTCCTACCGCGATTCGGTTCCCCATGACGGCGACTGCCAATCCGAAGTGATCGGAGTCGGCGCCATCTGGTGCCGCCAGGATGGCAACCTCCATCCAGGTCCCCGCGGCGTTCTTTTCCCAGACGGTCGCCGTGCCTGAACTGACGCCGTTGGCGTCGCCGAAGTGGGCGCCCGCGACGATTGTCTCGCCGTCGGTGTCGACGGAGACCCCCAAAAAATCCTGCTGGCCCGGCGCGCTGGACTCCAACCGCGCGGTTTCGGTCCACAGGCCGCCGCTGCGGTTGTAGACGTAAACCGCGCCGGCAGAGTTGAGACCCTGCGCGACA
The DNA here is from genome assembly GCA_913058555.1 of uncultured bacterium. Lineage (GTDB taxonomy): Bacteria > Planctomycetota > UBA1135 > UBA1135 > Saltatorellus. The sequence goes on along the minus strand of CAJXRJ010000078.1, from coordinate 10,852 downwards.
GCCGACGACGCGCCGACGACGAGCAGGTCGGAGTCCATCGAAAGCGATTGACCGAAGGCCTCATTCGGAGTCGAGCCCGTGAGCGAGGCCGTTTGGCTCCATCCTCCCGCATCGCGCTCGAAGCCGTAGACGCGCCCAGAGGTGAGCGAATCCGCTGCGGACAGGAAAAGGAAGTCGCCCTCTAGCTCGGTCTCATAGACCCCTTGGGAGGGGTCGAACGGCGCCGGAATCAGTGAGGCGGTGTGTGACCAGATTCCACTCTGCGACTCGAAGACGTAACAGGTCCCGACCCCGGCTTCTGTCGAAGTTCCCACTACGAGCGTGTTACCGGACAAATCAAGATAGTGACCGAAGCGCTCGTTGGCATACGGAGCAGGCGAGAAGATTTGCTCGAGTTCGACCTGCGCGCTGAGCACGGGCGAGAGAGCGGTGAAGGCAAGGGAAAGTGTCGTGAGCTTCATAGCGAGTTGTGGCAGTGAACCGCGGGCCGTATCGTCGAGTCCGTGCGCGTAGCCACGAGCACGTAGTCGCCGAGTGCCATTGTGAGAATGCCCACCAACCCAAGGCGTTCGCACGTAGGGGACTTCCGATAGAGTCTAGTTCTTGCTCAGCGAACCGTGCGGCATTCTGGACCGCCTGCGAACACGTCCTCTCCCCCCTGCGCACTTGCGCGTACTGGTGACCCGCCGCGGCGTGACCATCGGCACCGCGTGGCATTGGTGCATGAAGCCAAACGGCCAGGCAGGTCCCCCATCCCCGCCAAGGTTCACGGGTGAGCCCCCCCCTGACGTCGCGACAGGTGAAAGTCGAGACGCAGTGCCAGCGCGGTTTCGGGAGCTGGTATTCAAGCACCGACTTCGCTCGCGCACCCTCCGTTGAGCGCGAGCGAAGTCGGACCTGCTACTGCAGCGTCACCGAGACACTCGTCGTGAGCTGACTCGTTGCGGTGCCCGCAAGGGTGTCGCGGTGCCATGCTTGGAACGACCAAGTCTCGCCGGGACTGCCTACGACCGGGCCGTTGGGGAGCGAGAGGGCGGGCAGATCGAGTGTGAACGTCAGTGCGCCCGCCGCGCCCGAGTTCATGCGAGCGTCTAAGATAGAGCGTCCGGTAGGTTGCGAGCGTTGTCAGAAGTGACCGTGATTGGGAAGCACGAGGTGCCGTGGGAGCGGCAGCTCGCGTAGAGATCAATCGCGAAGCGGACCCGGAGCTATCTGCTTGCCCCAGATCGTCATTGAAGTACTAACCGGAGGTCACGGCCACGCCCGTGGTGAGCTGGCCGCCGATCAGTGGTCAGTCCAAGCCGACGGCCCCAAAGCAGCCCCACCAGAACGCGGTCCTCCCGGGTCATGGACTCGATCGTCGCTGCCGCTCCCGACTGACCAAGACAACGACGGTCCGTCTGCGAGCGCGGGGCGGGAGAGCGCCGGTCAGAAAACCGGATTTGACGGTATTGTCAGGGCGTCAAGCCACGGATGAAACAGAGCGCGGTTGCGACAGTAAGGACTGAGACGCCACGCCAGCCGCGTCTCGATCCTGACTCCGTCGACGGAGTCTCCGATGACGGGCGAGTGGGCTTCTTCAGACTTTGGGACTGGCCCTGACCACATCTGGCGGCCGACTCGCTCCACCCGATGTGTCACTTGCCGCTCGCTTCCGCAGCCAGCCCCACGTGCCAGATGGCATCGAGCAGCGCTTGCGTTCGGCGCGTACGATTCGCCCAACCAGCACGAAGTTCCGGAGCGGCGGCCGCGGCCGCCATGTCTTCGAACATCAAGACCGAGCCTGGCTTGTCTGAGGCGATGCGATGGGTCGTCGGCTCCGCGTCGCCCTGCTTGACCACGAGGCGTGCCGAGTTGTCACGTTCCTGGAAGAGGAAGCCCGGCATCTCGATCTCACCGCCCGCGCCTTCAATGTGCACGTGCATGGATGAAGGTTGCGCGTCGAAGCCGCAGCTCCACGTGGAGCGAACGCCGCCTTCAAAGCACAGTTCCCCACTGCCACCGATCGCCGCGCCGGTCTCCTTGTCGCGCCGCAGCACGGCGCGAACGCTCTCCAGCTTGAGTTCGCGCGGCAGGCACTCAACCGCGGCCCGCATGTTGTACCAACCGGCGTCGCCGATCGCGCCCATCGGCTCGAGCTCGGTGTTGTAACGGATATTGGAGCGATCCTGCAGGTTGAAGGCGCAGGAGGAATCGACCAGCGCGGTCGCGCCGATCCAGCGATCGCGCCGCGCCTGCAGCTCTGCCGTGCGCGGGTGATGCGCGAAGTGCGTTCCATCCATGAAGGCCACGTCGTTTTCGCGACACGCCGTAAGGATGCGGTTGACCGAGGCCAGGCTCGCCAGCGGCTTTTCGCCCAGCACGTGCTTGCCGCCGCGCGCAGCCGCGATGCAGATCTCTTCGCGCACGCTGGTCGGTGTGGCGACGTAGATCGCATCGACCTTCTCGGAGCTGGCCATCTTCGCCCAGGAGTCGAAGGCATGCGCGGCACCGTGCCGTTCCGCGTAGACTCGAGCCGACTCCATGCGGCGGCTCGACACTGCGGCGAGCTCGGCGCCCTGCGCCCCCTTGATGGCTCGCGCCATGGCGTTGGCAATCGAGCCGGTGCCGACGACGCCCCACCGGAGAGTGAGAGGCGGCGTGGTGCCCGAACTCTGGCGCCCAAACGCTCGAGGGCTGAGGCCAGCGCTGACTGCGCTCGCGGCCGCAACCTGGAGAAAGACACGGCGGGTAGGCTCGTGGGTCGGTGCATTCATAGGTGCTCTAATCATCCGTTGTTACTGCGCCGCGCACCTGACCGTTCCAGTCATCCTTGCCGAAAACGTCGTCCGCGTGCTCAAGACGAGTTCCGCGGCAAGTATCAACCGCCACGGACAGCGCCCATCGAACTGAGGATACACGTTCCCCGCGGACGGAGGAGCTTTCCCTGGAGGAGGTTATCCGCACCTTCCTTCCGGAGATGCCCGGCTATGGTGCGCCGATCAGAACTCTGAACCTGCTCAACCACATCAGCGGCCTGCGCGACTTCCTCAACCTGACCAGAATGATGGGGCGCAGTCTCGACGGTATGACTATCGACGATTGCGTGGCGGCCGTGGCGCGCCAAGATGGACTCGGTACTGCGCCGGGCCAAACCTACAGCTATATCAATTGCAGCTACCTCCTACTCGGGGAGATCGTCAAGCGTGTCAGCGAGCAGAGCTTGGCCGATTTCGCCAAGGAGAACATCTTTGATCCCATGGGCATGGACTCCACCCAGTTCCATGACCGCCACGGACAAGTAGTTCGCGGGCGCGTCCTTGACAACTCTCCCAACGAGAACGGGGTGTGAAGCTCGACATCAGCAAGAACGATTGTGTTGGCGACGGCGGTGTCTTCACCACTGCGCGATGTGCTGCGATGGGACTCCAACTTCTATGACGAGCAACTGACCGACGGCGTGCCCTTCAATGCGGTCATGCAAACCAAGGGGCTACTCAACGATGGCTCAAGCGTCGACTACGGCTGCGGACTGAGGTTGGCTGAGTAAGGCGGGTTGCCTATGGCCATGCACGCAGGTGAATGGGTTGGCTACGCTGCAGAGATGCATCGCTTCCCCGAGCAAGAGACGACCATCATCTGCCTGGCTAGTCGCACCGATATCAGCCCCACCTGCCTTTGCGTGAAGGTGACGAGAGTCCTGCTTGGGGGGCAACTCGGGACTAATCCTCGACTGGAGACCCGCCGCCAGCACCCTGCCGCCATGGAGCCCCCGGCGACTGTTGAGGACACGGGCTTCCCAGGGGCGAGGCTCCACTGGCTGACTGCGCGGTCACTTATCGTTGCGCCGAGCTGGACAAGGATTTGAACATCACGAAAAGTGCCAGGGCGTTATGGGTGCATCGGCCGTGGGGTCCCCCGATCCGGCGCGTTAGGCCGGGGACCGATCGCTCCATCCAGAAGCGCTTTCAGCTTCAATTCGTTCGCTCGCAGGAGGGCGTCGACGGTTACCAACTATGGATGCGCAATATGGGCCATTCCATGTTCAAACGTCAGTAGCATTGCGTCCATGGTTCCACCGTGGCGCCGGGAGTGGTCCCGGGTCGTTTCATCCCCGGGCCTCCCGCTGATCAGGGGGGGTCCAGGCCTTAACTAACCGATGCGAAGCATCAGGCGGGAAGCGTTCCGGCCTGGCCCCCTTCGATGATCTCGCTTCTTCAGTAGCCGTTGCGGCAGAGTGGGTTGGGACGGGTCCTTCCCGTGTAGGGCCCCGACTGGCCTCGCCAGCCAGAGGGCAACCCCCTACCAACACTTATGGGGATGCGTGCCCATTCATGGGAGCCAGATTGGAAGCTGTCCGCCTTGGCCCCTCTCTTTGGGTTCGCTCTTTCCCTAGCCGTTACGGCACGGTGGGTTGGGGCGTATCCTCCCCGTACGGGGCCCCGACTGACCGCGCCAGGCAAAAGGCCCCCCCCCACCGACACTTACGGGGATGCGTGCCCAATCATCGAAGTCACCTTGGAAGCGTTCTGTCTCCCTTAGCTCACGTCCTCGCGGGCGTATAGGTCCTCGTACCGGACGATATCGTCCTCTCCTAGGTAGGAGCCGGTCTGGACCTCGATGAGGTGCAATTCCACGCGGCCGGGGTTCTCCAGGCGGTGGGTTGTGCCGAGGGGCACGTAGACGGATTCATTCTCCGTCAGGAGCTGGACCTCTTCCCCCACCGTCACCGATGCAGACCCTTGGACCACGACCCAGTGCTCCGCCCGGTGGAAGTGCGACTGAAGCGAAAGCTTCGCCCCTGGCCGTACCATGATTCGCTTGACTTGGAAGCGGCCGCCGAGGGAAACCGTCTCGTACCAGCCCCAGGGCCGGTGCCTGCGCGGGAATTCCGTCGCTTGCTTCACGCCATCGCCGATGAGGTCCTCCACCGCACCTCCAACGCCCTGGCTGCGATCCATGGCAGTGACGAGGACAGCATCGCGCATGGCGACGACGGCGACACCCTTGAGCCCCATGCCGATCACCTGGATCTCGTCCGAGCCTGACCGGAGGAGCGTGTTCTCGCAGTCGTAGGCCCTGGCGTTTCCGTGGAGGGCCACGCCCTGGACGTCCTTGTCAGACTCACGCCAGACCGCGTCCCAGGCTCCAAGATTGGACCAGCTCGAGGTGAGCTGGACCACGGACAGATTGTCCGCTCGCTCCATAATCGCGTAGTCGATCGATATGTCCTGAGCCTGGGCGAAGGCGTCTGGATTGAGGCGCGAGAATCCCAGGTCGGAGACCGCTCCATTCACCGCCCGGCTGACACAGGCGTTCAATTCTGGCGCCAGGCCCTCGAAAGCGTCGATAAGGTCCACCACCCGAAATAGGAAGATACCGGCGCTCCAGAGGTGCTTCCCCCCGTCGACGAGCTTCTCCGCAATGTCGCGAGGGGGCTTTTCGATATAGCGCGCGAGGGGACGGGCGCCATCGCTCGCGCCGCTGTACGACACGGCCGGTTCAAGGTAGCCGTAGCCGGTTTCGATCCGATCGGGCTTCACACCGAAGACCACAAGGCGCCCCCTGTCGGCGGCGCTCGACGCGGCTCCCACCGAGTGAAGGAAGGCGGCGTTGTCGCCCATCAGGTGATCGGACGGGCAGACCAGAACCTGCGCCCCTGGATCTTTGTCGGCATCCACGGCATGGGCCGCAGCAAGGATCGCGGGGCCGGTGTTCCTGGGCATCGGCTCGACAATCACCTGAGCGTCGTCGATCCCGATGCTGGCGAGTTGGTCCTGAACGATGAACCGGAAGTCGTTGCTGGTCACGACAATGGGCGCAGCGAAGCCGGGCCCGGTCACGCGCTTGACCGCCTCCTGGAACAGCGTGCCCCCCCCCACTAGTGCGGAGAATTGCTTGGGGTAGCTCTTGCGAGAAACGGGCCACAAACGGGTACCGGACCCGCCGGCGAGAATGACTGGGTGGATCATTGGGCTCCATTGTTGGTAGAGGAGAAAGGAAAAGAAATGCCGCATGCGACCAGCCGCCAAGGCAGCGCCGGGCAAGAGAACACGCGCATGGCGCCTACTCACGGCCCTGCGCTCCCCCACGGGAGCTTCCCGAAGCGGAACTCTGGAAGAAGAACTCCACCCCCTTTGAAGCCTTGGTTCTCACCCACATCCAGTGCCTTGGCGAGGCCCGCAAGGACCGGCCCATCGACACGCTGATGTTGTTGGGCGGCGCCGCGGAAACCGAGACCCTCGACGAAACCGCCATCAAGGTCGCCAACGCAATCGGCCCATCGGTGTCATTTCCAACGGCCACTGCCGTCCACTGAACGTCGCCAATCGACTGAGCCAGGGCCAAATTCAGAAGCGGCTCGGCACCTGCGGTCCCCGGGGAGGTCCGCTCTGCCTCACCCCTGCGGGAGCTTCACCGTCCACTCCTTCACTGGGATGTACTCCTGAAGCGCGAAGCCGTGGTGAGCTGGGTTACCTGATGGTTGGAGGTACCATCCACCTGCCGAGGCTCCTCGGCTCGCAGCCCAAGCATCGAACTGTGGGTATGCCGTCCAGACGCGAACGTGTTCCCTGGGGAATTGCCACGAGGCTGGCACTTGGAGCGCCCACGGCCGACCTGACGTATCCCGAAAGCTATCGGAACCGCTCTCTGTCGGGAGCCAAGCGGGCCTGTCAGCGAACCCCGCATTGCCCGGGAGATGAATGTCGTAAATCTCGCCTCCATGATTGACCCCAAGGTAGAGGTCAAAGGGTGCGAGCCCCAGCGCAGCGGCCTCGATCGGTGTATCGAAAGTCAACTTGACTCGTGACGACGCGGCCGCCCGATCGATCCCCGGTGCTTGGGTATTGGTAAAGGTGGCGCCCGACAGCGGCGGCAGCGCTAGATACGTCGAAGGAAAAACGTCCGTGATCCGCCGTTCCGCCGCGACGAGCTCAGTGAGCGTCCTCGGCGTGACCACTTCATGCGTCTCCGCCGCGTCAGAGAGCCAGCGCTCGATCTCTAGGGTTCCGTCGGCATCCCCGGGGAGCCCCGGAAGGTGCAAGCCAACGAGGTGATCGTAGCCGGCGCCGCGTGCGACCAAGTGATACGTCACTTGAAGATCACGCACCCTCCCCGCCGCATCCGTGACCGTTTGCGTTGTGAAGGCAATGACGATGTCGTTGTAGTCCGCATCTCCGACCATGGGATACTGATCCTCGAACGCGACGACATACTCACCCTGGGAGGGGTTACGAGTAAGCGTTGCCCTCGTCGGATCATCCGGGAAGTGGTCGTCCACCCCTCCCACGCCGTCGCCATCTGGATCGCCAGGGACGTAGGAGAAAGCCTCGGTATCACTGAGCGCTTCCACCGGCGATGCCGTAACGATGAAGACGAGGTCATTGAAGTCTTCGTCCGAGTTGCCCAGCCGGTTCAGATCCTCGAAACCGGCGACTAAGAACGGGTCGCCGTCGAGGAAACCAGGCTCCGGCGGAAACCAGAGCAGCGCGAGGTGCCTTGAGAACTCGACGGAGCCCTGCGCCCTCTCCGGATTGATTCTGTCGATCGTCGTGTAGCAACCTCGTCCGAAGCCGGCGTTATCCGACGGCAGAGGGGATGGAATCGGCGAGCTCGTAGCTTCCCAGTTTCCGATCGCAGGCTCAGTCCTAAACCCATCGGCGACGAGGAAGAACCCGACCCGATCCCCGGGTTGAAATGTCCGGATGTTTCCATCCGCGTCGCGCAGATCGTAGGTATCACCGGTAGCCATGGATCCCGCCGACGGGAAGGAACAATCGGCCTCCAGAAGCCCTCGCTCGAGGACTTCCACTCCGCCCGACGCGCTCTCTGCGTACCTGAACCAACCGAGGGAGTTGCGGTAGCCGGCACCCTCCCATACCAAGATAACCTTGACCTCTGCGGGTTCATTGATCACGAGGTTAGGCGTGTAGTTCCCGGACACGTACGCCGCGCCGGCGTTGGACCACTCGGGCAGCACGTTTCCGATGGTCGTGACGACGCCGCCAGGCACCGAAGTGAATCCGTCCTGCGCGGAAGCACCCATGCACAGGAGAGTCGTGGCAGCAATCTGTAAAGCAAGTCGATTCATAAGTCTAGTTGGTGGTCAAAGCCAAGTCGAGATTGCCCAGCACACTCGCTGCGACGTGAAGACGCGCCGACGGCGCAAACGGCCCCCAAGCGGACCGTAGCAGTGGTTCTGAATAGAGCCCACTCGTCCCCGGGACATGGGCGACAACGGCCACTTCACCCACGATCTCGGGGAGCCTCAGCTCGCCCACCACCCGGCCGTCCTGGCCCGTGAGCCCGGCGAAATAGAGAGACCCACTTACGAGGCTCTCGGGCAGATTGCCGTTCGCGTCGACTCGTAAGACATCCGCGATCTGCACGCGGACGGAAGGAGCTGGGGCCCCGTCAATGGTCACTTGGATATTCACCGACAGGTCACGTAGCGTGGCGTAGCCAAAGGGCTCACCTAGCGTGTCGGGAGAATCGCCACCGGAACAGCCCATTAGGAGAAGCAAGGGCCAAGAGCAGCGCCAAGCACGGTCAGAAGAAAAGAACATAGATGCACGGGTCAATAGAGAGGAAGGCTCGAGAGCTTCCCCTACGCAACCGGTGTGCCAGCTCGCGCCAGTGCGTCTCACGGTCTTCCAGCCGTGCCACGGTCGCTACCCGTTCAATTCTGGAACACCGTTTCGCTTCGATCGAACGAAACGGAACGATCTGGAGCACCCACCACTTACGCTTCGAGTGCTTCGATCTCAGCCACTAGGTGCGCGATGGCGCCCTCAGCGAGATCAGTGGATTTGGCGACACAGGCCTGCTCCAGCGCCCGTGCCGCTTCTGAGATCGCCTCTAATCCAAAGCTGGCGGACGTCCCTTTGATGCGGTGACCCCGCTCGCTCAACTCCGTCCAGTTTTGCGCGACAAGCGCGGGTCCGAACCAACCGGTCTCAGCACGAAGAGCCGCCACGTAGCGCTGCCGGAGCCCAGCAAATGGATCCTCTTCATTTGCCCCACCTCGGACGACAAGCGGCTTGCGTGGATCGGTCGCATTCAACAGCTCTGCAACCAAGCTCAGGAGCTGCTGCTGCCCTGCCGGCTTCACAAGGTACGCGTCACAGCCTGCACTAAGGCAAGTATCACGCGCCGCTTGGGACGCGTGGGCCGTGAGCGCGACGATAGGCACGCTGGAACCCTCCGCCCGTAGTGCGCGAACCACCTCGAGACCGTCTTTCCCCGGCATCGACCAATCGATCAAAAGCAGGTCGAACGACTCGGACCGTACCAATTGAAGTGCGCTATCGCCGTCGTGAACCACTTCCACATCGAGACCGCAGCGCCGCAACCAAGCTGCAAAGAGCCGAGCCAGTTCCTGGACATCGTCTGCCACGAGGACACGTCCGGTCAAGGCCCTCGCGGTGGGCTCCCTATCCGCGTGCCCTAAGCCGAGGGCTGCCGATTCGAGGAGTCCCCAGTCCTCGGCTCCCTCCAGCGGCAGCACGACACGCACGCTCGTGCCGAGGCCGGGGGCCGACCGAAGACTCACCTCCCCATTCATGCACTCCACGATTCGCTGAACGATGGCTAACCCAAGCCCGACCCCTTGCGCACCAGAAGCCCCGGCGTCCTCAAGCCTGACGAAGCGGTCGAACACTTCTTGCTGGTGCTCGAGGGGAATGCCAATGCCGGTGTCTTCGACTTCGAACGTCACCTGGGCGGACCTGCCCTCGCACACTCGCGACGCCTCGACTCGGAGGCGAATCCGGCCAGCACTCGTGTACTTGATCGCGTTCGAGAGGAGGTTGCTAAGGACCTGACGCAGGCGCGCAGCGTCGCTCGTGATGACCCGGGGAATCTGCCCCGCGATAGTCACCGCCAAGCTCAGCCCCTTCTCCGCTGCGCTCTGCGCGAACGTCGCTTCTTCAAGCGCCAACAGCTGATCCAACCGGAATGGCCGTGGCTCCAAGGTAATCTGGCCCGCTTCAATCATCGACAGATCCAAGAGGTCCCCTAGGATCCGGTGCAAGTAGCCGCCATTGGATCGGACAACTCGCATCCATTCCGAAAGCTCGGGGTCGTTTCGAATACTCGACGCGATCAAATCGGAATAGCCAAGCATGGCCGCCAAAGGCGTGCGGATCTCATGGCTCAGGTTCGCAAGGAAAGCGTCCTTCGCTTGGCTCGCTTCTTCTGCACGCTCGAGGGCCGCCCGCAGCGCATTGTCCGACTTCTTCCGCTCAGAAATTGCGCGCGTGCGTTCGCTGATGTCCCGCAAGTAAGCGGTGAAGAGCGGCTTAGCGTCGTGCCGCCCCACGGCGCTGATCGCCAGTTCGACGGGAAATCGCTCACCCGTCGCGCGTATCGCCTCCAGCTCGATTCGCCTACCAATAACGGGCCCCTCGCCGGTCGCTAGGAAATGGCGCATCCCAGCCGAGTGGGCGCCGCGGTGCTCCTCCGGGATGATCAAATCCGCGAGATTACGTCCAAGGACGTTGGCGCGGAGGTGGCCAAACGTCGCCTCCGCCGCTGGGTTAAACTCGACGATCTCGCCTCTGTGATTGATCGCGATGATGCAGTCCAGGGCCAGCTCGGCGAGAGCATCTCGCCAGTCATGGACAGGCTCGTCATCTGAAGGGCACATGGGGAATGATTTCGTATGGGGTCCACGAACACGGAGTCCTTCAACCAAGGAGGTCAGCGTCCAACCGGTAGCGGTACAGCGTAAGCCCCGATGGAGACCGTACAGCGCCACAAAGTCGTTCTCCACTTCGAACCCGCGCTCCATCCAACAAGATTGCATCCTCGACATGAGCGCCCTCCCCCACCTGTCTCTTATACACATCTGACGCTGCCGACGATATGCAGT